>DSCZ01000013.1 GCA_011048855.1 Desulfobacteraceae bacterium
GGCTTAACCATGGAAGAGGTCCTTACCGTTTATCAGGCCGCTCGATATTGCAATGTGCCGTCCGAAACGATCCTTGATTGGATCAAAGCCGGTCTTATCCGAGAGTACAGTTCCTCCGGGGGGCACCGAAGGATTGATCGAAAAAGCCTGGAAGCTTTCATGCATGAGCAGGGTATTCCGATTCAGGAGACGATTCCGGTCGATACCAGAAAACGGATACTGGTCGTGGACGACGATCCGATTATCGTCGAAAGCATCGTTCAGGCCCTCGAAGAAGACATGCGCGACTACGAAGTTGTCTCAGCTGCAGATGGTTTCGAAGCGGGCCTCCAGGTAAGCCATTTCAAGCCGGATCTGCTGATCCTCGACATTATGATGCCGGATATCAAGGGATACGAGGTCTGCAGGAAAATAAAGTCCAACCCTGAGACCATGAACACAAAAATCATCGTATTGTCCGCATATCTGGATGACGAGAAATTCAAGAAAATGAAGGAATACGGTGCGGATGCCTGTTTCTCAAAGCCCCTGCCCCTGCACAGGCTGAAGGAAGAAGTGGCAGGGATGCTTGAAAATTCGTGATCCCGCGCGGAACACCCAGCCCCGGAGTCAGGAGGTATTTATGAGACTTAAAGAGGCTTTGAAAAATAAGCGTTTCGTAGTCACCACCGAGGTGCAGGCGCCTGTGGAGCAGGAAACCGGCGGGCTCATCGAGAATTTGAACAAAATCAGGGGAAGGGTCGATGGAGTTCTTGTATCGGAGGTAGAGTTCGAGGGGGTGGCGGCTGACACGATAACGGCGTGCGAAATCATCAGTGCAAACCGTTTTGAATCCATCTATCAGATCACTACCAGGGACAAAAACAGGCTCCAGATTCAGAAAGATCTGTTGGAGGCAAGTAAGGCGGGGGTAGACAACCTGCTGGTGTTCACCGAAGACTACCGCATCACCGGCGACAGCCTTCAGGAAATGATGTTTTTCCATCTGGATGCCGGAAAAATCAGTTCGGTGCTGGAACACATGCGGGAAGGCCGCACGGTGGAAGGCAGGGACCTCGAATCCGGTGCCGATTTTTTACTCGGCTCCGGGGTGGAATCCGCATGGGGCGGAAAGGTGCCGGATCTTGCGCTCCGCGAAATGGAGGAAATGACCCGGGTCGGGGCCGGATATTTTCTTACCACGCCGGTGTTCGATCTTGACCGTTTCGAGAAATTCCTGGCCCGCACCAGTACCTTTGGCGTCCCGGTGATTGCTGAAGTCATCATACTGCGTACCGCAGGTATGGCCAGGTTTTTGAACAGGCATTTCAAACCCGGCCTCGTGCCCGACAGAGTGATCCGCCGCCTGGCCGAAGCTCCGGACAAAGAAAAGGCTTCAATAGAGCTTTTCGGCAATACCGTCAAAGGCTTGAAAGATATTTGCGACGGCATACATATCATCACCATCGGAGGAGAAGAAAAACTTCGATATTATCTGGACGCCGCCGGGCTCAGGTGAAGCCGGATGTTACACAACAGATCGCAAACGTGGAAATTCAGAAGGAGCAGGTCTTTTGGAAACCATAGCCCTCACTATTGACGGCAGGAAGGTCGTATGCAGATCCGATGCGACAATTCTGTCTGCGGCCGAAGATAGCGGGATCCGCATCCCCACGTTGTGCAGTCACCCGGAACTCAAACCTTATGGTGCCTGCAGGATATGCCTGGTCGAAGACGAAGAATCCGGTCGCCTTCTGGCATCCTGTGTTACGCCGGTTGCGGAAGGCATGTCCGTGCTGACCGAAAGCGAACGGGTAGTTAATCACCGCAAAAACATCATCCGGTTGATGATGGCCGAGCACCCCGAATCCTGCATCGTCTGCAACAAAGGCAACCGGTGTGAGCTTAGAAAAATCGCGGCCGAACTGGGGATAGCCGAAACAGGCCTTTACCGGATGCCGAATTTCAAGCCCTACGAAGAGATCAATCCGTTCATCGTCCGGGATCTGAGCAAATGTATCCTGTGCGGTAAATGCATCCGGGCCGATCACGAGCTGGTCTGCACGGGTGCGATCGATTACAGCGGCCGCGGGTTTGACTCCAGACCCGCCACTGTTCATGAACGGCCACTCGAAGATTCCATTTGCACGTTTTGCGGCACCTGTGTCTCCATGTGCCCGACAGGGGCTCTTTCGGCGAAGTGTGAGGGCTTCACGGGCACGCCGGACAGCGAGGCCGATTCCGTCTGCGGCTTCTGCGGGGTCGGGTGCAGTCTGGCGCTGGGGGTTTCGGGTGGACGAGTCGTTGAGGCGAAACCCGCAGGTATCAGGGAAAGCGTGAATGGGAGCACTCTCTGCGTCCGGGGGCATTTCGCCCACGATTATTTGAACTCCGTCGACAGGCTCACCGAACCGATCGTGCGATCGGCTGCGCCGGAAAACCATGCCGGGTTCGAACCTCTTGGTTGGGACGAAGCGATAGACAGGGCAGCATCGACTTTGGCCGGGATAAGGCGCGAGTACGGCCCCGGGAGCATCGCGTTCATCGGATCTTCCAAATGCACGAACGAAGAAAACTATCTTTTTCAAAAAATCGCCAGGGTTTTGTTTTGTACGAATAACGTGATAAATCTCGGCGCAATGAACGGGCAGGCATTGGTCCGTTACCTTGAGGAAAAAACGATGGGAGCCTGCCGGGTATCGCCCCTTTCCGGACTCGAAAACGCCGAAGCCATTCTCACGGTTCACATGGACCCGGAGCAGTGGGCCCCGGTGGCCGGTTATCATATAAAACGCGCTGCAAGGGCCGGGACCCCACTCGTGGTGCTCAATTCGGGCGCCAGCTCTCTTGACATGTTCGCCGGGGTTTTCCCCCGGCCTGGGAGGTATGACGGTCAGGGTTCGGGAACGGCCGCTTTTCTCGATGCCGTCACCGATCGGTTGATTCACCTGGGAAGTGTGGATTCGGGGTATATTGAAGGTTTCACTGATGGCTACAGGGAATTCAGGGCTTCCATACGGGAGCGTTCGGTAAACCTGCCTGCAGAGGCGGCGGTTGAAGTTTTGAAGGCCACCGCAGCTCTGTCCGGCAGGAAAATCGCAGTGGTTTTGGGCCCCGACCTGTTTGAAAGGGAATGGGGACAATCTATTTTCGACGCGGCATTCAACCTGGCGCTCGCCACGGGCAGCATCGGCGCCGGTAACGCCGGCTTTTTCGTTCCGGTCGCTGAAAACAACCTTGCAGGCTCTCTGGATATGGGCTCGGCACCGGATCTGTTTCCCGGCAGGCGCCAGGTTTCAGGGGGCCGTGCAAGGAACGAGCTCGAAAAACTCTGGAATACTGAGCTTTCCGATACCCCGGGCCTGGAACTGTCGGGCCTTATAAAGGCCGCCGAAAAAGGGTCCCTCAAGGGCCTTTATATCATGGGTGAAAATCTCGCTCGGGTGCTTCCGGATCCCTCCAGGGTGGAAAAGGCCCTTAAAAAACTGGATTTCATCGTAGTTCAGGACATCGTTCATAACCGGACCGTGGACTTTGCTCATCTTGTGCTTCCAGGAGCCGCCTTTGCCGAAAAGACAGGTTCCTTCACTAATATGGAAGGCAGGATCCAGGCTTTTTTTCAGGTCGTCGCGCCTCCGGGAAACGCCCTGCCCGATTGGAAAATTCTCGCCCTGGTAGCGAAAAAGATGGGTTATGCGGAGCATTATGACACGGTTGACGAAATCAGGCAGGAGATAAGGCGGGTGGTGCCGCTCTATGGGAATCTTGGGAGCCACCGTCGGGAATGGCTCAGGGAGACCGAAACCGGCACGCCTTTTTCGTCGGGCGGTCCGAGGTTTTCTTTTATAAATTCGAGGGCGCCCGCCCCAAGCCGGCCGGATGACCGATACCCTTTTAACGCTTCGATCGGCCCGCTTCGCTGGCATGCGGGCGGAGGTACGAGGACCCGTAGATCCGCAAGAATTTCTTCATGTGGAAAATATGGGAATGTAGAAATCTGTCCGGAGGACATAAGCATGCTCGGTCTGACCGGAAAGGACCGGATCAGGGTGGAATCACGGTTCGGTGCAATCGAAAGAGAGTATTCGACCGGTTACGGCCTGCCGATGGGACAGGTTTTCATCCCGCAGGGATTTCAACGAAACGATGTAATGAACCTTGCGGATCTCGACCAGTTGAAACGGCGCGCTTCCGGTTGGAGGACCTGCCGGGTGAAAATCAGCAAGATTTAATTCCGGAGTCAGCCCCATGCATCAAAAAGGATTCGACAGAGAAAAGCTCGAACGCATTATCGAACTTCACGGTGAGGAGAAATGGGCGTTGATCCCGCTTCTTCAGAAAGTCCAGGACGAGTTCGGCTACGTGCCTCCGGAAGCCATCGAACCCATAGCCTCTAAGTTGAAGATGTTTCCGGCACAGGTCCAGGGCGTCGTAACCTTCTACGCCGGGTTTTCGTTGAAACCCAAAGGGCGCTACGTGCTGAGGGTCTGCCGGGGGACCGCCTGCCATGTCAAAGGCGGCCGGAGCATTTTGAGACTGATCAAAAGGGAAACCGGACTTGAAGAAGGAGAGACCAGCCCGGATTACCGCTTTACCCTGGAAACTGTCGCATGCCTGGGTGCCTGCTTTCTTGCACCGACGATGATGGTGAACAGGGATTATTTCGGGAAACTCAACCCTACTAAGGTCACCAGCCTGCTTCGTGAATACGGAAAAGGCGGAGAGGATGATTGAGTTCAATGGACAGACTCGTTTCCATCGGCGGACTGGAATTGTTCCGGAACAAGGTGCTGGCCGAATCCGCTGGAAAAAAAACCCAGGTGCATGTGTGCATGACAGGTTGCCGGGCTTACGGGGCGGCGACCGTAAGAGACGCGCTTGTCGATGAAGTCACCCGGCGGGGGCTCGACGGGTCGGTGGAAATCCGCTCCACCGGATGTCACGGTTTCTGTGCCAAGGCGCCTGTGATCGCGGTCGAACCGGAAGGGATCCAATACCAGGAGATTGACCCCGGGGACGCAGCCGAAATCGTCGGTGAAACCCTTGTGCGGGGCCGGTTGATAGCGAGACTGGCATACAAGGACCCCAAGACCGGGCAACCGGTGTACCATCGAAACCGGATACCGTTCTACAAAAAGCAGTTCCGCCGGGTGCTGGCCATCTGCGGCCGTATAGACCCGACAAGGATTGACCACTATATCGCCGCCGGTGGTTACAAAGCTCTCGCTAAAGCCCTCGAAAGAATGCCCCCGGAATATGTCGTTGAGCAGGTCGTGGCCTCCGGCCTCAGAGGGCGGGGAGGCGCAGGTTTTCCCACCGGACTCAAATGGCGTTTCGCCCGCCGCTCCGAAAACACGCCAAAATATCTCGTCTGCAATGCCGATGAAGGAGATCCTGGTGCCTTCATGGACCGTGCGATCTTGGAAGGCGATCCTCATTCGGTTATCGAAGGAATGCTCCTGGGTGCGTACGCAATCGGCGCTGAATATGGTTTCATTTATGTGCGTGAAGAGTACCCGATCGCAGTGGAACACCTGACCATCGCGATAGCTGCGGCGGAATCTCTGGGATTGCTCGGGGAAAACATCCTGGGCAAGGGTTTTGATTTTCACCTGTCACTTAAGATGGGCGCAGGGGCATTCGTGTGCGGTGAAGAGACCGCGCTAATGGCTTCGATAGAAGGCAGGCGCGGGATGCCGAATCCGCGGCCGCCGTTTCCCGCCCAATCCGGAATCGACGGTAAACCAACCAACATCAACAATGTCGAAACTCTGGCCAACATCCCTCTGATAATCAAGAACGGCCCCGGCTGGTATGCGGAGGTCGGAACAGATAAGAGTAAGGGAACAAAGATCTTTTCATTGGCCGGCAAGGTCAATAATACCGGCCTTGTGGAAGTGCCGATAGGAACGACGATAAAGGAGGTGGTCTTTGATATCGGTGGAGGCATTCCGAAAAGCCGCCGCTTCAAGGCGGTTCAGATGGGCGGTCCCGCCGGAGGTTGCGTACCTGCGCGCTTTCTGAACCTTCCAATAGACTACGACACTCTCCAGCGCATCGGAGCTATTATGGGCTCCGGCGGCATGGTGGTGATGGATGAAAATAACTGCATGGTTGAAATAGCCCGCTTCTTTCTGAACTTCACCCAGTCGGAATCCTGCGGTAAATGCACCCCGTGCAGACTCGGCACCACCCAGATGCTTGAAATCCTGACACGCATCACCCTCGGAGAAGGGAGGGCCGACGACATGGAGACCCTCAAATCCATCGGGGAGACGATGATGGAGACCTCCTTGTGTGGTCTGGGCCAGGCAAGCCCCAAGCCTGTGATATCGACGCTGCGCTACTTCGAAGACGAATACAGGGACCATATACTGGAACATCGCTGCCCCGGTGCGGTTTGTGATTCGATGGTGATTTCGGCATGCCAGCATGCATGCCCGGCCGGCATAGATGTGCCGAACTACGTGGCCGCCATCGCGAGCGGCGACTACGACACCGCAGTTGAAATCATCAGGGAGAAAAATCCTTTTGCGGCAGTATGCGGCCGTGTTTGCATAAATCCCTGCGAATACAAATGCAGACGCGGAGAGCTGGATGATCCAGTGGCTATCCGTGCGCTCAAGAGGTTTGCTACAGACAGGCACTATGAAAAGCACGGAGCCGAACGGGAGCCTTTCCCGGTGACTCGGGACGAGAAGGTGGCCGTCGTGGGCGCCGGACCCGCCGGGCTTACATGCGCATATTTTCTCGCGCGGTCCGGTTATCAGACAACGGTTTTCGAGGCACAGGCGGTTCCAGGCGGAATGCTTTCGATAGCACTTCCCGAATTCCGCCTTCCCCGGAGCATCATAGACATGGAGATCAGGCATATCGAAAGCTCCGGGGTCAAGATTGTCTACAACACCCCGATAGACGCCAACCATACGGTGGATGACCTGTTGAAAGAAGGTTTCAGTGCAGTGTTTATCGCAGCCGGAGCCCAGGCCAGCAAACGCATCGGAATCCCGGGCGAGGAGGACGGACTTGCCGGTCTCCACTACGGCCTAGGTTTCCTCCGGGATATACGGATCGGTAAAGGCACATGGCTTTCAGGAAAGACAGTCGTAATCGGAGGCGGAAATGTGGCTGTAGATGTCGCCCGTACTGCGCTTCGCTCCGGGGCGGAAGAAGTGCGGATTTTCTGCCTTGAGAGCCGAGATGAGATGCCCGCCTGGGAAAAAGACATTGCCGAGGCTGAAGAGGAGGGGGTCATCATAAATCCATCATGGTCCCCGGAAAGAATATACACCGAAAAGGACAGGGTCAAAGCCGTTGGTTTTTCCCGCTGTGTGTCTGTCTTCGACCAGGACGGTCGTTTCAATCCCTCATGTGATGAAACCAATACGCTGAATGTGGAGGCGGAAAACTTGATAATCTCTATCGGCCAGGCCCCTGACATGTCGTTTCTTCCGGAGGACAGCAGGCTCGAAAGAGCACTTTGGGGGACACTTGCGGTCAATGAAAATACCCTGGCCACGAATATCCCCGGAGTTTTCGCGGGAGGAGACTTCACGACCGGCCCCACATTCCTGATTCGGGCCATTGCATCGGGCAGGCGGGCTGCAATTTCCATCAACAGGTACCTGTCCGGCGACAGGTCCCGGATATTGATGCCCGATGAGAAAAGCCCGATCGAGCAGGATGCCGGTCTCGCGCTGGATATGGAATCCGCAGCTGAGCAGCCGAGAGTGAAGATTGAAATTGAAAAACCCGAAGACCGCATCAAGGATTTCCGGGAGGTGGAAAGAGGGCTGACGGTGGAAGAAGCCCTTTTTGAAGCCAAAAGGTGTCTCAGATGTGATCTTGAAAAACGGAAGGAATAAAAAATGATCCGATCTATCACCCGTCGAAAGCCCCTTGAAGAAATCGATCGCCTGCTCGAAGGATCCTCCAGAGTCTTCATAATCGGCTGCGGAACATGCTCTACTCTGACAAGGACCGGAGGCACGGTTGAAGTGGAAGCCATGAAAGAGATTCTTTTCGACAAAGGCAAGACCATCACGGGCACTACCGTCGTTCCTGTGGCCTGCGACAACCTCACCCGGGAAATCCTTGACGAATTCGGCGGGAGCATAATCCAGGCAGACACACTCCTGGTCATGTCCTGTGCATTCGGAGTTCAAAATCTGGCTCTCCGGTTCAAGCAATTCGTGGTGCCGGCGCTCGACACGTTGTTCATAGGGGAAGAGAACGTCTCCGGTCAATTCAATGAAGTATGCATCCAGTGCGGAACCTGCATACTCGGGGAGACCGGAGGCATCTGCCCGGTCACATCATGTCACAAGGGCCTCGTAAACGGACCCTGCGGCGGAACCAGCAATGGAAAATGCGAGATAGACTCCGACAAAGACTGTGCCTGGACGATGATTTACAATCGTCTTAAGGAACTGGG
This sequence comes from Desulfobacteraceae bacterium, assembly GCA_011048855.1. The sequence goes on from DSCZ01000013.1 coordinate 8,414, forward strand.
CCGGATAGACGCCATGCGGGTTTATCAAAAGCCACGGAACCACCTGGGAGAACCCCGGCCCGGTAAATTCGACGCCGGTGTCTGGAAGTAGAGGAAAGGACAAAACCATGGTCTCGGCATTCAAGAAGGCACTCGAGTCCGGCAGGTTCGTCGTCACTTCCGAGGTGGCCCCTCCGAAGGGGACCAATTTGGAAGAAATGGCGCGTAATGTTGAATTGCTGAAAGACAAGGTCGACGCGTTGAACCTGACCGATCATCAGAGTTCGGTCATGCGGTTTCCTTCGCTGGGTGGATCGCTGCTGGTCAAAGAGATGGGCGGAGAGCCGATCTTGCAGATGACATGCAGGGACAGGAACCGCCTGGCGCTTCAGGCTGACCTGATGTTTGCGTCGAGCCGGGGCATCAACAACGTTCTATGTCTAACCGGCGATTCTGTGATGCTGGGCGATCACAAGGAAGCCAAGGGTGTTTTCGACCTGGATTCAAGCCAGCTTTTGGCCGTCGTTCGAACTATGGAGAGGGGAAAAGATCTATCCGGCGGTGAGCTGAACGGCAGAGTTCGTTTTTGTGCAGGTGCCATTGTCACCCCCGAAGCCGATCCAATAGAGCCACAATTGATTAAATTCGAAAAAAAAATCGAAGCCGGCGCCGAATTCATTCAAACCCAGGCGGTATATGACCTGGATAATTTCAAACGTTTCATGGATTATGCGCGTAGGTTTAATGTGAAGATCCTCGCCGGGATAATCCTGTTGACTTCAGCTGCGATGGCCCGTTTCATGAATAAGAATGTGGCGGGTGTCTTCGTCCCCCAGAGCCTGATAGATGAAATGGCCGCTGTGCCAAAAGGAGGAGCGTTGAAAAAGGGCGTCGAAATCGCCGGGCGAATGATAAGCCGGATCAAGGAGGAGAGAATCTGCGACGGTGTGCACATAATGGCCATCGGCAGGGAGGAGATGGTTCCGGAAATCATCGAAGCAGGCGGTTTATCGTGATTTCACCTGCTATCTCATCAAGTTGGGAAGGAAAAGCGCTATCTGGGGAAAAGGTATCAGTATCAGCGCGCAAACCACGAGAGCAACCAGAAAAGGAAATGCCCCTTTAAAAATGCTTTCCAGCGGGACGTCTTTTGCGACCCCGTTTACGATATAAACGTTTACTCCTACAGGCGGCGTGATGACACCCATCTGGGTTACCAGCACGATGATGACTCCGAACCATATCGGATCGTAGCCCATATCTGTGACTACGGGAAAAAATATAGGTATCGTCAGGAGGATGAGGGCCAGAGCGTCGATAAAGCAGCCGCCGGCAAGGTAGATGAAAATGATGAACGCCATTATTGCAAAATTGGGCAACGCCAGTTCACTCACCCAGGTCGCCAGGGCATACGGAATCCTGGTTATGGCCAGAAAATGCCCGTAAACAGTCGCTCCGGCGACAATGACCATGACCATGCAGGAGATCCTGGTGCTTTCGGCTATCGCCTGGCGAAACCCTTTCCAGCTCAGCCTGCGCCTCAGGAAGCCGAGTATTATCGCTCCTCCAGCCCCTATGGCTCCGGCTTCGGTGGGGGTGAAAAATCCGAGGAAAAGTCCCCCCATGACCAGAAGGAAAAGCGCAAGGGTTTCAAGGACCCCTGCAAGGGAAACAAGCTTCTGTTTTAGAGTTGTTCTGGCTCCCCTGGGTGCGATGTCCGGGCGCATTTTGACCCACAGGTAAATCGTAAGCGTGAACAGAAAAGCCAGCAGAATACCGGGTGTGATGCCTGCGATGAAGAGTTTCCCTATGGATTGCTCGGTCTGGATGCCGTATACAATGAAGATCACGCTTGGAGGAATCAGGATGCCCAGACTCCCTCCAGCGGCGACTGTGCCGGTGGCGAGCACCATTCCATAGCGATATCGCTTCATTTCCGGGATCGCCACGGTGGCCATCGTGGCTGCGGCGGCATTGGTGGAACCGCAAATGGCCGCGAAACCGGCACAGGCGGCAACAGTAGCTACAGCCAGACCCCCGGGGAGATGCCCGAGCATTACATAGGCGGCATCGAACAGTCGTCGGCTTATTCCTGCATGAAATGTGACCTGCCCCATCAGCATGAAAAGGGGGATCACGGTGAGGCTGTATGAACCAAACACTCCGAAAATGTCTTTGGCCAGTATACTGAGCCCCGCATTCCAGGAAACCACGTATCCAAATCCCAGAACACCAAGCAGAGCCATCACAAAACCTACCGGCATCCGGGAGAAGAGGGCAATCACAAGAACCGCAAGGCCGATGAGGCCTACAGTCGTAGGGCTCATTTAATATCTCCTAAAGTTTCGACTCCCGCCGTCTTGAAATTGCAATGAGCGGGACACACTAATCCCACCATCGGTACCACGGACGGGCGGAACCACCGGCGACACGCCAGAAATCAACGAAGAGCACAAGGCAAACAACAACGGACGAAACCGAGATGCCGTACAGCACGGGGTAAAAAGGCAACTGGAGTGTCGAAGACACTTCGCTGGCCGCCTTGAGGCTGTTTCCGTAACGTAGGGTCTGATAGGCTATCAGCGCAAAAAGAAAAATGCTCAACGCCTGGGTCACCAGATATATGATCCACCGCAACCTGTGTCCAAGATTGGCGACGAGCACTTCAACCGCCACATGGCCGCGATGAAGCGTGGTGTGGGCCATGGCGAAAGCCGCTACGGCAGCCCCCAGAAAGCCTATCACTTCATAGGTGCCTCGGATAGGGAGCCGGAATATTCTAAGCAGGACATCGGCACAGGTAAGCGCGGTCATCGCCACCAGCGACCAGCCTGCCAGCGCGTTGAGAAAGCTCGATAAATGTCTGATTGTTCTAGGTATCCAGATCATTTGATACACCGCATACCGTCGTCAACATTCACAAAAAAAGCTCTTGCACCTATTGTGACAGCACTAGTCAGGCGGACGGCGGGTACGCTGCGGCGATTGTCGAGGCATTCCCGCCGGCCGGTCGAACAGGAGACTGTTACTTGGAATGGGCTTCAATTCGTTCTCGAATGAATTCAACATATTCGGATCCAGGGAGCCCCTTACCCTTTGCGGCTTCGGCATATTCATCAACCACCGGCGAGACGGCTTCGGCCCACCGATCGCTTTCGGCGTCGGAAAGCGGTATGATCTCGTTTCCAAGACTGAGGGTAAATTCCCGCCCTTCATTATCAGCGGCATCCCACCCCTTGGCATGTTTGGGGATCCATTCCGCGGACACCTCTTCGAAAACCTTCTGGATATCCGGCGGCAGTGAGGCCCATTTATCCTTGTTCATCACCACGAACATGGCGGTGGTATAGCCGATGCTGTAGCATTCGGTCGTGTATTTTATTACTTCGCCCTGTTTCCATCCTTTAAGCACTTCGATCGGGCCGAAGGTTCCTTCGACAACGCCTTTCTGCAAGGCTTCGTAGGTTCCTCCCTGGGGCATACCGACTGCGGCCGCCCCTAGTGATGCTGCAACCTTCGCGCTGAAGCCGGTGGCGCGTATCTTCATCCCTCTCAGATCTTCGAGGGTTTTAGCGGGTTTTTTGCTGTGAAGAAGCCCCGGACCGTGCGCATGGATATAGAGCATTTTAGCATCTTCGAGTTCTTTGGGTTTGAATTGTGCGTAAAACTCGTTCGCTACCATTGTGGCTGTTTTTCCACTGGTGTAGCCTATTGGAAGATCCAGCGCCTCCATCGCGGGGAAACGACCCCTGGTGTAAGCGAAACAGGACATTCCGATATCCGCTATTCCATCGAGTACCCCGCTGTATATTTCATCTCCTTTGAGTAGTGCACCACCTGGAAAGTACGTAATTTTAACCTTTCCTCCGGTTCTCTTCCCGATTTCTTCCGCCCAGGCCGCTCCGAGTTCACCGTTGAAGTGTTTCGGTGGGAAAAAGTTTGCGTAGGTAAGCTCTATCGTCTTTGCTGAAGCGTTAAAATTACATAACGGAAGCAACGCAATCATAGTTATGATAGTAAAGGCCAAACCCAATTTACTCGATCTCATGACTTTCCTCCCCCAAGCTTTAATGGTAGTGGTGATAAGGTCTGCGATCTCATGATTTGACAGGTTCCCTTTACCACCTCCTTTCCCTGGAACATCCGCCGGTACCGACTCCATGCCTTTGCTCGGACATAGTCCATGCTGATGTGGTGTCCGAAATGCTCTGTTGGTGCAACTTCCGGATAACGTCAAAGTCTGTGCCGGTTTTCGATGATTGACAGGAAGGGCCGGCCGAACCGCCACGCCGACCGTCTTAAAAATACAAAGCAGAACCAGGATAACCGGTGCCCATCCAGAAATCAAGGACGGGGACGATGCAGGTTCACATTCACACCCCTCCGCACGATCCCATAACGACATCTAAGGCTACGATTAACCTCAATGTTTATACGCCGCAAAAACAGCTAAAATGAAATCGCACAGGCCACTGAGCCGCCCTTTAAAGAACGGCCGAAGTATTTCCAGACGAACACCGGCTAAAATGTACATTAAAGCCCAATATAGTTGAGGGGTATGGCATTGTCAAGAACAGAACAAACAGAACAGAATATGAGGCACCGGTTATCTCGAGGGTAAAATCCAAATTATATTGAATAGTGCCGGGATTGAAACCTTGACGGGAACATGGTAGTGTCCATTTGGAAATTTCGAATGGAAACCAGCTGAATCAAATACTTTTATATTGATGGAGGTGTTCGGTGACCTACAGCCTTGAAAAGCTTCGGTCGGATGCAGAAGATATTTTTTTTCATTCCCTCAAACCGGTTGATCCGTACCAGGCAGTAAAGCGGTTTATCCGCGTTAAAAACGATGTTCTTGAACTTGGCTCGTCCGGGGAGCCTTCAGGGAGCCTTCGGCTTGACGACTACCGCCGGCTGATCGTGGTGGGCGGCGGCAAGGCGAGTTCCCCGATGGCGCGTGCACTCGAGGAGATTCTGGGGACCAGGATTTCGTCGGGGCTCGTGAACGTGAAGACGGGTTTTGCCGAACCTCTCCAGAGGATCGAACTCATTGAAGCCGAGCATCCTGTACCGGGCGCAATGGGTGTAACCGGTGCCAGGCGGATAATCGAAAAGCTTCATGACGCAGGTGAAAGGGATTTGATCTTTTCGGTTATTTCCGGGGGCGGCTCGGCGTTGCTGCCGAGTCCCGCCGGCCGGATAACCCTGGAAGAAAAGCAGGCGGTAACCCGGAAGCTTCTGGAATGCGGAGCCGTGATAGACGAGATCAATGCAGTGAGAAAGCACATCAGCAATTCGAAAGGGGGCCAGATGGCACGTGCCGCTTATCCGGCCACTACCGTTAACTTGATGCTTTCGGACGTGGTGGGGGATAAGCTGGATGTCATAGCCTCGGGCCCTTTTACACCTGATGGTTCGACTTTCGACGATGTGCTTCGGATTTTCAGAAAATACAAGCTGAAGGATATTCCGCAGGCCGTTCTTGAGCATATTCAGGCCGGGGTGGAAGGTCGTGTGCCTGAAACTCCGAAAGCAGGGGATCCGGTTTTCGAAAAGGTGTACAACCTGGTCGTGGGCAGCAATGTCCTCGCGTGCAGGGCTGCCGAGGAAAGGGCCCGGGCGCTTGGGTACAATACGCTGATTCTTTCCTCGATGATAGAAGGTGAAACCAGGGATGTGGCGCTCGTCCACGTCGGTATCGCAAAGGAGGTCCTTGCAAGCGGGCTGCCTGTGCAAAAACCGGCATGCCTCATCTCGGGCGGCGAGACTACCGTTACCATCAAGGGACAAGGCCTGGGCGGTCGAAACATGGAATTCGCCCTGGCTGCTGCGATTCATCTCGAAAAGTGCCCCGGGTCTGTAGTGATTCTGAGCGGAGGCACAGACGGCAACGACGGTCCGACAGATGCAGCCGGTGCATTCGCCGACCCCACGTCAGTTTCAAAGGGAAAAAAAATCGGCATTGAGGCGGCTGAATATCTTGCAGAAAACGATTCTTACCATTTTTTCGAAAGAACCGGGGATCTCCTGATCACAGGACCGACGAAAACGAACGTGATGGATGTGCGACTTGTTCTTGTAATATAATGAAAGTGGCCAGGAAAACGTCCAGAAAATACGCCCCGTAGTTTTGTCTACGGGGCGTCGATTTTACTTTTTCAACTTTTTCATAAAAATGTTTTCAGCTTTGTCCGCCATTGCTTCGGCTTTGGTCGCGGCTCTTTCGGCACGCACTGCGGCTGCTTCGGCTCTATCGGCATCTCCAGCTGCGCTTGCAGCCGCCGCATCTGCCTTTGCACAGTCGGCTTGAGCAGCGTGGGATTCAGCAAGGGCCCGCTCGGCCGTTTCCAGCGCAAGGTTTGCCTGATCCTGGACTTCAGCCAATTGATTAGATGTGGCGCAACCCGTGACAAGCCATCCCAGGCATAAAATCATCCCCAGAAAAATCAACGGTCGTTTTGCGTTCTTGAGACTCATCTCGATTCCTCCTTTTTGTATTTTAGTTTCCATTCACAAAACACGAACAGTTTCGATATATAACACAATATCGCCGCGAGATAAAGGAAAACCCGATCACCCTTTTATATCCGTTGATCCGGCAATGAAACATCCACCGGCATACCGTCTTTCCGTTCCAACAGTTTTTGAAATTTTTCAATATCCACTCTCCGGGCCACGCCTTCTTCCTGGAGGCGGCGATAACCGTATTCGACGAAATCATCGATCAACTGGTAGACGTCTCTGTGAACTTCGGCATAGATTCGGCCTTCCAACACTCCGATCTTGACGGGTTCATATATTATTTCAACCGGCGTTCCCGGCTGGACCTCCTGGAAAAGATGTTCTATATCTTCAGGATAGAGGCGAATGCAGCCGTGTGTCACTAGCCTGCCGACGGACCAGGGAATGTCTGTTCCATGCATCCCGTAGCTCGAATTACTCAGGCGTATCCAGTACTCACCAAGTGGATTTTCCGGTCCGGGCGGAATGACATTTACCCGGTATTTTTCTTTGAGTGAGGGAGGCACATACCATGCAGGATTTTTTCTTTTTTCTCCTACCTTGAAATTTCCCAGGGGGGTGGGCCAATCCGTATCACCTATGCCGATCGGGAAGGTTTTAACGACCGAATCTACACCGGCTTTTATGAAATAATACAACCTGAGTTCGGCAACATTGATAATGATACCCTTGTCCAGGAAAGCGGGGAGTACCCATCGTGTCGGAACGACAAGCCAGGCACCTTCAGGGGGAATCCATGGATCGATGTCCGGGTGCAGGTCTTCCATTTCATTGAAGCCCAGTCTGTAGCGTCGTGCAATATCCAGGAATGTGTCCTTGTTTTTGACGATATGACGTTCAGGGGTCCCTATGACCGTCTTGATTTCCGGATCGTAATGGTGCACGGGAACCGTTTCCTTGCCCATTTCGGCTGTGAACGGCGGCCCCAGCGCACTTCTGGACGCGGAGGAGAATACGAAAAAAATCAGGATACAGGCGGTCAAAAATCCCGCTCCGGCTATTTTTTTATTCATAGGCATAATATGTCGGTGTCATCTTCCAGCAGAAAATTCTCCCCTGCAATCCCACATGTCTGATATTTTCTGATAATATCTCTAAATATATCATGATTTCTCACTCTCCGGCGTATACCTGACACTGCAAGGGCAAAAGACTTTTCGCGGATGTAATGGAAAAGGACGGCCGGCGGGTTCGTCTTGACATGCAAATGATCAAAGAAGGGGTCCGCATTGGCGGCGGACCCCCTAAATTTATGATCCTGAGCTATTTAAAAAGGAGCTCCACTATGAGCTCCAGATCCGGGAGCTTAAACGCCATAATCAAGCAGATCACCAGAGCATAGATACAAAGAGACTCGATAAGCGCCAGGCCTATGATCATGGTTGTCATGATCTTTCCAGAAGCCTCAGGGTTTCTTGCTGTACCCTGAAGAGCAGCGTTTATAGCGTTGCCCATGGCAAGGCCGGTGCCCAGCGCCGCCACTCCGATACCGAATCCGCATGCCACAGCGATTCCGAAGAAGATCCTCCACAATCCTACCGAATTTTCAGATCCACTTCCCGCAAAGGCCGTCGATACTGCGCCCAGCACAAGCACAGATGTAAGCGCCCCTACAAACCCTTTCTTTGACATATTTTCCTCCTCCTTTCAGAATACGTGAATTTCTATCTTCTTCCTGTCACTGCATGTGCAGATTAGGGCCATTATTAATGGGCTTCTTCCATCGCACCTGCGAAGTATATGATTGAAAGAAGCATAAATACCATCGACTGGATTACACTTACAAGAATACCGAGAAAAAGAATCGGCAGCGGCGCAAGATACAGCCCGGCAAGTAAGAAAAAAATGCCCAGAACGGTTTCTTTGCCGAAAATATTTCCAAACAGCCGGATGCTCAACGACATGACCCTGGCGAAATGGCCGATCAGCTCTATCGGGAGCATCAATGGAGCCAACCACCAGACCGGTCCCAGGAAATGCTTCAAATATTTAGGCCCGTGGAATTTGAATCCTATGATATGCGTGTAAACGAAAGTGCAGACAGCCAGCGACAGCGTTGTGTTGAGGTTGGCGGTCGGCGAAAAAAAACCGGGAACGAGCCCAAGCAGGTTGCAGAGAAGGATATAAAAAAACAGAGTTGCTATAAATGGAAAAAAGAAACGTCCTTCAGGGCCGGTGACCCCGACCATGAAATCCTCCAGGCTGCTGACCAGCACTTCGAAAACATTCTGCTTGCCGGAGGGAAGCATTTGAAGGCCTTTTACGGATAGCAATGCGATTACAACCAGGACTCCTATGATGAACCAGGAGTGCAGGATGAAGGTGTATTCATGCGCAAGGTGACCGAAGCCGAGAACTCCGAAAATCTTATCAAGAAAATAAAAATGATAACCCATTTTCTAGGCTGCCTCCCGTGAAATTGTATTCATCAGCAGTTTAACGCCGAGTCCGATGATGCTGATAACAACGATCGAAAGGCCCAGTAGAAGCCCCACCGGGTGCACCCAACTCTGTTTGAGCAATATGAATATGACCACCCCCATGAAAAGCAGCCTGATGTAATACTTGGCGATGGCAGTGACTTTACGGAAACGAAAGCCCCTGGAGGAGGAAAAAGCCAGGCGTATCGAACGTTCGAAGATGCTGAAATTCAAGATGATCAGCAGTCCTCCGAAAATCAGGCCGCTCGTGAAGCTTGAGCCCATGAGAGGAAAGCTGACCGCCCCAAGCACAAACAGCGCTATCCAGTTGAAAGTTTTAATGAAACCAATAATTTCCCGATGTTCAGCTAGCATTTCTTAGCCCGCTTGTAAAGCAGATAGAGACTACGGAACGCCGCAGCAATGCCGAATCCCAGAAAAACCATCGTGAGCCATGGTCTTGTTCCGAATTTCCCGTCGAGATAATTGCCCAGCAGGGCCCCGAGGGAGACCGAAAGGGCCATCGCCAGCCCTATTGTACTGAAATGGCCAAGGGTTTTGATGGTTTGTTTGAGGTCTTCATCCATATAACCACTGCGGTCCCCGGCGGACACGCGGTAAAGGAAGTAGCACAAAATCTTCTGCAAAGTCAATCGGTTTTTATTCGCCTTCGCAAAACATTTTATATGATGCGCCCTGTAGCCGCTGCAAAGCCATGGAGTATAACCGCGACGCAGCCAAAGGCGAAAAAGGGAGTTTAAAGGACACCACCGGCCTCCGCTTTACCTGGCGGCGCCATCTCCCCCCAGGGAAGAAATGACCTCTGATGCTTTCCTGATGGTTTCCTCTATCGCAGCATCGTCATGGGCCGTAGAGATGAATGTCGTCTCGAAAGCTGATGGAGCCAGGTACACCCCACGGGCAAGCATCCCGCGGAAAAATTCGCCGAACACAAGTTGGTCCGCGGCTTTGGCCGTCTCGAAATCGGTGACAGGCATGGAAGTGAAAAACATGGTTCCCATGGATCCCACCCTGTTTACGCTGACCGCGACCCCGGCCGAGTCGGCAGCCTGCTTCAGGCCGGAAAAAAGCCGGGCTCCTTTACGTTCCAGTTCATCGTAAAGCCCAGGAGTCTTTAGTATTTTCAGCGTAGCGATGCCGGCCGCCATCGCCAGAGGGTTCCCGGACAGGGTGCCGGCCTGGTAAATATCTCCTTCGGGTGCCATCCTGCTCATGATCTTTTTGCTCCCTCCATAAGCTCCAACAGGAAGACCTCCGCCGATGATCTTGCCAAGGCAGGTGATGTCGGGCGAAACACCGTAGAGTTCCTGTGCACCCCCGGGTGCGGCCCTGAATCCGGAGATCACTTCATCAAAAATCAGGAGAGAGCCGTGTTTGAGCGTAATATCTCTCAATCCTTCAAGAAATCCGGTTTTTGGAGGGACAAGTCCCATGTTCCCGGCTATCGGTTCGACAATGACAGCCGCTACGTCCTCGCCAATGGCTTCGAATACTGTATTGACCTCATCCATGTCATTGTAGGGAAGAGACAGCGTGTGTTTCGCAAAATCGGCCGGGACTCCGGGGCTGCCGGGAATGCCCAGCGTAGCAAGGCCGGAGCCTGCAGAAACGAGAAGCCCGTCGGAATGGCCGTGGTAGCATCCATCGAATTTAACCACCTTATCCCTTCCGGTGAATCCACGTGCCAGACGGATGGCACTCATGGCCGCCTCGGTGCCTGAATTGACCATTCTGACCATTTCGATGGAGGGCACGAAGTCGACGATAAGCTGAGCCATTGCTATTTCCAGGTCGGTCGATGCCCCGTAGCTGGTTCCAAGATCGAGTTGTTTATGGATCGCCTTTATGACCTCCGGATGCCGATGTCCCAGTATCATCGGTCCCCAGGAACCTACGTAGTCGATATAATCGTTGCCTTCCACGTCTCGTATACGGCATCCTTCGGCCGCGGAGATGAACGGAGGGATGATGTCCACAGATTTTCCGGCTCTGACCGGACTGTTGACGCCTCCGGGAATCAGCGTGCATGCACGTTCAAACAATGTGCGGGATGAATCCACCATAAAATTCATAAAATTACCTCGGGTTTGGAATGAAGATTTCCATCAACAGGAATTCCATCAGCGTCAGAAGTATTGCATGCTTGTTTTTTTGAATTCCTTTTCGCTGAACAATACCAGATATTTATTAATCCCCACCGTCTCAGCCAGCTTTTTCGCAATCCTCTGACAGTGATCGCGGCTGGTGCCATGGATCATCGAATAAAGATTGTAATGCCAGGCGGCATGTCGCCGGCGCTCGTAGCAATGGGTGACTTCCCTGAAACGGGAAATTTCTTTGCCAACGGCCGATATTTCGTCGTCCGGCACATCCCAGGCCACCATGGCATTCGACGGGTACCCCGCTTCCTGATGCCTGAGAGTCGCTCCGAACCTCCGAATGACACCCTGTTCCTTCAGGTGATGGACCACGGCAAGGAATTTCTCCTCGCTGATCCCGATACGGGCTGCGGCTTCGGCAAAAGGTGTCGTTCCATCTGGAAGATCACCCTGGATCCGGCTGATGACTTTTTTTTCCAGCTCGTTCAGCATATATTTTTATACACCATACCCTGGAGTTTATCCAGTCTTAAACCTATGTTCGAGCGCATCCACGAGCCGCCGGGGAAGATCGTCGAAGGCACCGTTGGACATCAGCAGGACGACGTCTCCTGGTTTTACCGACAGTGTAAGCGTTTCGAGAAGTTCCCCGGTGTTTTTCGAAGGAACGGCTTTTATTCCGGCTGCGTTCAGGTCCTCTGCCAGGCGGACGGCCGAAAAGCGTTCCGCTGGAGGGATTTTTTCGACAAACTGCGGATCAGGGATAAAAGCTATGTCCGCACCGTCGAAGGCTCTGGAGTAGGCATCCTGGAATACCTTCGTCCTGCTTGAATTGGACCTTGGCTCAAATACCGCTACAAGCCTGCGACCCGGGAATTTTTCTCTGACGGCCCGTAGCGTTGCACCGACCGCCGTCGGATGATGTGCGAAATCATCCACCACAGTGATGCCGGCAGTCTCTCCAACCACCTCCTGCCTTCGTTTTATGCCTCGGAACGTCGAAAAGGCAAGGGCGAGAACCTCCGCCGGTATGTCCATCGCATCCGACAGGGCTGTCACGGCAAGCAGATTCGATAGGTTGTGCATTCCGTAAAGAGGAGTGAAGAGTTCTTTCAGCGTTTGCCCGTTTTTGATCGCAACAAATCTGGTAAGGTCATTTCTGGTGGAGATTCCAGATGCGGTTACGCTGCAGGAATGGGAGAATCCGTAGCTCACGACCCGGCAGCCCGCGATGGATGCAAGACGGCGAATCTCGGGATCGTCTCCGTTTGCTATGAGCAAACCGTCATGAGGAATGATTTCTACAAGTTTCTGGAAGTTCTCCCGCAGGTGATCCATGTCACGGTAAATGTCCGCATGGTCGAACTCGACGCTGGTCAAGACTGCGATATCAGGTCGGTAGTGAAGAAACTTGGGCCCCTTGTCGAAAAAAGCGGTATCATATTCATCACCTTCAACCACCGAGTAGTCACCGGCTCCCAGTCTGCACCCGCTGTCGAAGTTGAGTGGTATTCCACCGATCATGCAGGCTGGATCGAGACCGGCGGTGGTGAGCAGCCAGGCCGCGAGTGAAGCGGTGGTGGTTTTGCCATGGGTGCCGCATATAACGATCCGCTTCGTTCTTTCGAGTACGAAATAAGTCAGCGCCTGCGGAAAAGACAGATACGGAATCCCCTGCCTGGCAAGTTCGACTGCTTCCGGGTTGTTCCTGGTGACGACGTTGCCGACAATGACCAGGTCCGGTCCCGTCTCCAGATTTTCAGCGCTGTATCCGCTGAACATCGGGATTTTAAGGGCATTGAGGAAAGTGCTCATCGGCGGGTAAAAGCTTCGATCCGACCCGGTGACCTTGAAACCGAGCGCGGAAAGTAATCCTGCAAGGGATGCCATGCCGGTGCCGCATATACCGATCAGATGAATATGGTTCAGCCTGTCTGGTGCCCTGTTGAGATCCGTTGAAAGCACGGCGGATTGTTTTATAGTGTTTGGTTGAATGGTTCTTCCTCCTGTATAAATAAAAAAATGGTTGCCTGAAATCTTCAAAAGAAGTATATAAATTCTTTTAAAAAATTATTCGGCCTGTTGTCGCCTTTTTCCCGGCGGCAGGCCGATCTAAACATACAAAGGAGATCATACTATGTCCAAAATATGTGAAATATGCGGTAAAAGGCCCAGGGTGGGCTTCAACATAAGTCATGCTCACAACAAGACCAAAACCCGCTGGTACCCCAATCTCCAGAAAGTCAGGACGATTGCCAACGGGCGGGTCAAAAAGATGCGAGTGTGCACCAACTGCATTAAATCCGGGAGGGTTGTCAAACCGTGATCATCCGGAACAGTATTACAAGCGTTCCACCATCAGGACGTGTTTGACTTTGTTTATAGCCCCCATGATGGCCTGCAGATGTTCATAGTCGTTTACGCCGACCGAGAATATCAAAACCGCATTGTGGTCAGTCGTGGTCCTTATGTCGGCCTGAAGGATATTGGCGTCTTTCTGGGTCAGGACCGCACTGATATCGGCTAGAAGCCCTTTTTTGTCCAGTCCGGTCACTCTGAGTTTCGCCGCGTATGAGTTTTCCTGGTCGGTTTCCCACGATACATCTACCAGGCGCTCCGGATCGCAGTGCGCAATATGTTTACAATTTCGGTTGTGAATCGTGACACCCCGGCCGCGGGTCAAAAATCCGACGACCCGTTCTCCTGGAATGGGATTGCAGCAATTGGCGAACCGGATCAGCATGTTGCTCACCCCTTTGACCTTGATGCCCTGGTCACTTTTTTTTCGCTTGAGATGCCCGACCATCTTGCTGACGAATCCGGTGTGTTTCTCATCTCTTATTCCGAGCCTGGGTTTAAGCTTTCCTATGACCTGCCTGGCTGATGTTTTTCCGAAGCCTATCTGCGCGTAGAGGTCGTCGAGCGTCTGAAAAGACAGGTCTTTTGCGACGGCTGAAAGGTGTTCGGCCCTTGTTTGACTGGAAATTTCGATTTGTTCCTGATCGAGAGCCTTGTCCAGAAGGCTTTTACCTATGTTTATGCTTTGTTCCCTTTCCTGGCTGCGAAGCCATTGCCTGATTTTTGTCTTGGCCCTCGGGCTCTTGACGAACTCCAGCCAGTCTTTACTCGGATGTTGTTTAGGGGAGGTAATGATCGTTACGATATCGCCGTTTTGAAGCTGGTAACGCAGTGGGACCATCCGGTCGTTTATCTTGGCGCCGACACATTTTTCCCCCACCTCGGAATGGATGCTGTAAGCGAAGTCCACGGGCGTGGCCCCCCTGGGGAATTCTTTGACTTCCCCTGCCGGCGTGAATACATAAACTTCGTCCGGAAAAAGGTTCATGCGGACCGTGTCCAGGAATTCATCGGGGTCCTTCAGGGTGGTCTGCAGCTCCAGTATCTGCCTCAACCAGATAAACTGCTTTTCGTCGGTGCTGCTGGGGACGTATCCTTCTTTATATTTCCAGTGCGCCGCGATGCCTTCCTCGGCGACCCTGTCCATCTCCCAGGATCGTATCTGCACTTCCATCCGCTCGCCGTAGGGACCGACCACCGTTGTATGAAGGGACTGGTACATATTGGCTTTGGGAACCGATATGTAATCCTTGAAACGTCCAGGCACCGGTTTCCACATCGAATGAATGTGCCCCAGGGCTTCATAGCAGGACGTTACCGAGTTTACGATCACACGGAAAGCAATGATATCGAAGACTTCATCCACTTTAAGGTTTTGGTGGCGCATTTTTTTGTAAATGCTGTAAAAATGTTTGTAACGTCCTTTTACCGTTGTTTCTATTCCTACCTCGGAAAGTTTCTCCGAAATTATTGTCTTAACTTCCTTGACGAATTTTTCTCTTTCTCCTCGTCTTTCCGCTATCCCCGTTTTGATCATATGGTAGACGTCAGGTTCGAGATAATACAGGCACAGATCCTCCAGGCTGGATTTTATCCAGTAGATGCCCATTCGGCTAGCCAGCGGGGCGTAAATGTCAAGCGTTTCCCGGGCGATCCGGCGCTGCTTTTCCACCGACTGATATCCGAGGGTGCGCATATTATGGAGGCGATCGGCCAGTTTCACCAGGATGACTCTGATATCGGAAGACATTGCCAGGATCATCTTCCGCATGTTTTCAGCCTGTCTTTCTTTCTGGCTGGTGAAAGTAAGCTTGCCGATTTTGGTGACCCCGTCGACGATGCTTGCCACATCTTCCCCGAACAGCCTCCGGATTTCGTCCAGTTCGGCGTTTGTATCCTCGATTGTGTCATGTAGGAGACCGGCGGCTATACAAACCACGTCCATTTTCATCTGGGACAATATAAAAGCGGCCTCGAGCGGATGCGAAAGATAAGGCTCGCCCGACAGCCGGATCTGGCCCTGGTGAACTTTAGCGGAATAAACATAGGCCTTTTCTATAAGGCCTATGTCGGCGTTTGGGTAATAGGAGAGAATCTCGGAGGTGATATCATTTAAGCGAATCATACAAATCTTTGACTTTATCCTTGACAAATGCCACTGCTTCGCGCACGGGCACCGTTTCGGCCCGTGTTTCGCTGCGGAGTTTGATTTCCACGGAGCCCTGACTGACGCCTTTCAGCCCCACGGTGACTCTGACCGGAATCCCCAGCAGGTCGGCGTCGTTGAATTTTACACCGGCTCTTTCATCCCTGTCATCCAGAAGGACCTCCAGGCCCTGATCGGAAAGGGTGCGGTAGAGCTTTTCAGCTGTTTCCGCGACGAGCGGTTCATGCATTTGAAGCGCCAGCAGTGCAACTTCGAAAGGCGCAAGCGGTATAGGGAAAATAATTCCTTTCTCGTCGTGGTTTTGTTCGATTGCGGCGGCCATCGTCCGGCCTATCCCTATTCCGTAGCATCCCATGATGATCGGTTTTTCTTTCCCATATTCATCGAGGAAATAAGCCTTCATCGCCTCGCTGTATTTTACGCCGAGCTTGAAAACATGGCCAACTTCGATACCCCGGCTGAAAATTATCGGCTTTCCGCACCGCGGACAAGGATCATCGGGGGTAATCACCCGCAGGTCGGCGAACTCATTAAGGGCAAAATCCCGTCCAAAGTTCAGGCCGGTCACATGAAAATCTTCGCGGTTGGCACCGGCTATCAGGTTCCTCATTCCCTGCACCGCATGGTCGGCAACGATCCGGACTCGAAGCCCGACAGGCCCGGCGAAACCCATAGGGGCGCCTGTCACCTCGGCTACGGTCGAGTGGTCGGCGAGTTCAACCTCACCGGCGCCCAGGTAATTCTTTAACTTTACCTCATTGAGCTCGTGGTCCCCCCGCACCAGGGCAGCGACGGGTACACCGTCGGCCATGAATATCAGCGTTTTGATTATAGCTTCGGGACCGATGGAAAGATAACGGCAAAGTTCCTCGATGGTATGAACATCGGGTGTTTCCACTTCTTTCAGGGGTTCAAGCCCGCTCTCAGCGGTTTCTGGGTTTATATCGGGCGGATTGACCTCGGCCCGTTCCAGGTTCGCCGCATAGGAGCATGCCGTGCAGCTTGCAATCTGGTCTTCCCCGGTTTCGGCCAGTACCATGAACTCGTGAGAATAACTCCCTCCGATAGGTCCGCTGTCGGCTTCGACTGCCCTGAATTCAAGTCCGCATCGACTGAAAATGCGAATATAGGCTTCGTACATCTTGTTGTAACTGAGATTTGTGCCTTCTTCGTCTTTATCGAATGAGTAGGCGTCCTTCATGATGAATTCCCTGGCCCTCATCAGGCCGAATCTCGGCCTTATTTCATCCCGGAACTTCGTCTGGATCTGATAGAGGTTCAACGGCATCTGCTTGTATGAGTGGATTTCTCCACGGACCAGGTCGGTGACCACTTCTTCGTGGGTCGGTCCAAAGCACGACGGCCTGTCGTGCCGGTCAACAAAGCGCAGCAGCTCCCTGCCGTAATACTCCCACCTGCTGCTTTCCTGCCATAATTCGGCTGGTTGAACAGCGGGCATCAACAATTCTATAGCACCTGCCCGGTTCATCTCTTCGCGGACGATGGCTTCGACCTTTTTTAGAGACCTGAGGGCGACCGGGAGATACGTGTAAATTCCGGCAGCCAGCTTCCTTATCATTCCGGCCCGAAGCATCAGTTTATGGCTTATTGATTCCGCTTCCGCCGGTGTTTCTTTGTATGTGGGGATGAAATACCTTGAAAATCTCATGATGTTTGCGATCACCTTTCTTTTTTATTTTGGTACGCCGCCCATATCCATGACTTCCCGGATCAGGGTCTCGGCTAGTTCCTCCTCAGGTATTTTCCGGATAACCTTCCCTTTTTTGAACAGGATTCCCGTGCCCCGGCCGCCGGCGATGCCTATATCGGCCTCTCTGGCTTCCCCTGGTCCGTTGACCACGCATCCCATTATAGCTATTTTGGGGGCTATTTTCAGGTTTGATACTGCTTTTTCAACTTTTTCAACAAGCCCGAACAAATCGATTTCGGTCCTTCCGCATGTAGGACAGCTGATGATTTCGGGCCCCCTGTGCCTGAGATCGAGTGCCCGCAGCAGTTCATATCCGACCTTTACTTCCTTCACCGGGTCGCCGGTGAGAGAAACACGGAAGGTGTCCCCGATTCCTTCGGCCAGCAGCAGGCCGATGCCGACGGCGCTTTTCACGGTTCCGGCTATCAATGTTCCGGCTTCGGTGACCCCCAGGTGCAAAGGATAATCCACCTGCGAGCTTAAAAGTTGATAGGCTTTTATGGTGTTCATTACATGGGACGATTTTAAAGATACTTTTATGAGATCGAAGTTCAGGTCTTCGAGCATGTGGATGTACCCAACAGCACTTTCAACCATGGCTTCGGGCGTTGGATGGGAATACTTCTCGAGGATTTCTTTTTGAATCGATCCGGAATTAACTCCTATGCGTATCGGTGTTCCCGCGTCACGGGCCGCGGCGACAACTTCTCCGACTGCCTCTCTTCCCCCTATGTTTCCAGGGTTTATTCTCAGGCCGCCGGCACCGGCCTTTACGGATGCCACGGCGAGACGGTAGTCGAAATGTATATCCGCGATCACCGGAATCCGTACCCGGCTGCAGATCAACTGCAGCGCCGAAGCCGCCGATTCATCCGGCACCGCTACACGGATTATTTCGCAGCCGGCTTCCTCAAGTCTTTGGATCTGCGCTACTGTCGCATCAACGTCCCGGGTGTCCGTGTTGGTCATCGACTGAACGGCAACCGGTGTACAACCACCGATCGGCACCGGTCCGACATGAATCATCCTGGTCTTTTTTCGTTTTCCATTCATGGTTTGTGTTTGCATGACTCCTTGATCCCGCATGAATTCGGATCAGTAAAGAAACATCGGTTTTCCGCCCACATGCCGGACTTTTGGTCGGTATTGATGTGTATCATAGAGTTCACGCACGTCCACCCTCTTCTGACCGGAGGTGATCGTGCTCAGGGGTACGTCGGTGTAGATGCCCTGGTTCAGTGCGACGAGGCGGCCATGTGAGCCTTTCATGAAAAGATCGATCGCCATGTGTGCATAATTGACCGCGACCATGAGATCCAGGGAATCCGGGGCGCCGCTGCGCATCAAATATGACAGTCGCTGAATCAATACGTCCTCACCGGTAAGTTCTTTGAGCCGTGCGCCGGTGAGTTCTCCGATGCCTCCGAGCCGGGCATGACCGTATGCGTCGGTTTCCCCGGACATCAGCATGTCACCACCCACCATCCGGGCGCCTTCGGAGATTGTTATCATAGCATAGTTTTTGGGGTTCGCCCGTTTATCCTCCATCACCAGCGAAGCCAGCAGCTCGGGGTCGAACGGAACTTCGGAGATTATGGCCCTGTCCACGCCTGAAAGATACGCGGAAATAAGAGAAGTTTCCCCGCAGTAACGGCCGAAGAGCTCCACCACCCCGATTCTTTCGTGGGACCCGACGCATGTTCTGAGCGAATGAATAAATCCGACCCCTCTGGTGATCGCAGTCGAAAAACCAATGCAGTAATCGGTGCCGAAAACATCGTTGTCCATCGTTTTCGGGATCGCTATCACCGGGAATCCCTCGCGGTGAAGGCGTTCGGCGAAACTGAGAGTGTCATCCCCCCCTATTGGGATAACTGCGTCTATTTCAAGCTTTTCCAGGTTCGAAATCGCATGGGCGGTGAAATCCTTTGTTTCCTCTCCTTCGGCATATCTGTCAAGAAGAAAAGGGGGGGCGCTTTTTCGTTTGACAGCGCTCGGGTTCGTTCTGGATGAATGGAGGTAGGTTCCGCCGTAGCGGTCTATCGTTCGAACGGCCGCAGGCTCCATTTCCTCGTAACAGCCGGGTGTCGAAACCGGGTCCGCCGGGTTGAAATCCATCAACCCGGCCCATCCGCGTCTTATTCCAAAGACCCTGAACCCTTCCTGGCGTCCACGATAGACCAGGGCCTTGATACACGGGTTAAGGCCCGGAACATCGCCTCCTCCGGTAAGAATCGCTATGGATTTTTTCCGGGAATATTCCATTGTATACTCCTGTTTGTATTAAAAATCGCACAATCCTGTGTAGTTTTGGGGGCTAAGGGCCAGCAGCTCTTGTTTGGTCCTCTCCGGTAGATCGAGCCCCTGGATGAAGACCGAAATTGCATCTCTGTCTATTTTTTGGTTGGTTCGTGTGAACGCCTTGAGGGCTTCGTAGGGATTCGGGTAACCTTCTCTTCTGAGTATCGTCTGAATACCCTCGGCCACGACCGGCCAGTTCCCATTGAGATCGTCTTTGATCCGGGGCTCATTGAGAATCAATTTGCGCAGCCCCCGAAGGAGTGATTTCAGTCCGATAAGCATGTGGGCCAGTGGTACGCCGATGTTTCTGCTGACGGTCGAATCGGTCAGGTCCCTCTGCAGCCTCGATATCGGGAGCTTCGCGGAGAGGTGTTCAAACAAGGCGTTCGCCACGCCCAGGTTTCCTTCGGAATTCTCGAAATCAATCGGGTTCACCTTATGTGGCATGGCCGAAGAACCCACTTCACCTTTTTTAATCTTTTGTTTGAAATAATCCATTGAAATATAGGCCCAGATATCGCGGTCCAGATCTATGAGAATCGTATTTATCCGCTTCGCCGCATCGCAGAAGGCGGCCAGGTTGTCATAATGCTCAATTTGTGTCGTTATCCGGGACCTTTTGAGGCCGAGAACTTCATTCACCAGGTGATCCGCGAACCGCGGCCAATCCACTTCCGGATAGGCTGCCAGGTGGGCGTTGAAATTTCCGGTTGCCCCCCCGAATTTGGCGGAAAAAGGAATGGTGGCTAAATGGCGCTGTTGTTCCAGTATGCGCTCGACGAAGACGTAGACTTCTTTCCCGAGACGCGTCGGAGAAGCCGGCTGACCGTGGGTGCGGGCGAGCATGGGGATGTCCCGCCACTGCCTGGCCATTGATAAGAGGATGTCGACTGTTTCCTGTAAGGCCGGGGCCATTACGCCGTTCCAGGCTTCCTTCAGCGACAGCGGCAGTGCGGTGTTGTTTATGTCCTGGCTCGTGAGACCGAAATGAACAAATTCTTTGAATTTTTCGAGGCCGAGGGATGTGAAACGCTCCTTTAAAAAATATTCAACAGCTTTGACGTCGTGGTTTGTGATGCGCTCGGCGTCTTTGATGCTGCGCGCATCTTTCAGCGAGAAACGCCGGTAAAGCATCCGGAGGTCCTCAAACCGTGCCCGGTCGAAAGAGGCCGTTTGGGGAAGGGGGAGTTCGCACAATGCAATGAAATACTCCACTTCCACCAGAACTCTGTATCGTATCAATGCGCTTTCAGAAAAATAATCCACCAGCGCTTCGGTTGCGCGCCTGTACCGGCCGTCCACCGGCGAAATCGCCTGAAGGGAGGATCTTTCCTTTCCATGGTCATTCAGCTCCATTATTGCAATTGAACTGGACTATATGCAATGCCTGCGGGCCTGTCAATCTCGGGCCGTTGAGACGGTAAGCGACGTTCCAGGACCGATCGTTGTTTGATGAAAAACCCGCGTTTCTTTCGATCCGAAATTTATGTCATTGTAGTTTTTTCATATATCCAGTAGGTTGAGTGTTATTCGATTACAAAATCAAAATAAGTATCCGGAAACGGCAGCAAAAGCAAGAGCAGTGAAAATAGTTTCTTCATCAAATCCCTCCAATGAATCGGTTCTTCATTTTGATCCTGGCTCGGTCGCAGGTGCCTTCCGGATCGGTGCCGCGGCCGCATAATATTTTTAGCACGACCGGGGAGGGGGCGTCGATACAAAAACTCAGCGCCCCTGCCCACCTCGGTTTTTCCTCGATCGTCAAGTTGTTTTCACCTATAAATATCATAGAAGATTACAGCGGGATCGAAATGGAGGCGGGGCTCTATATCGGGGCGCTTGGCTTAAAACTGCATGCGGAAGCTGTGCAGGTAAAAACATAGACGGCCTAACATGCCACTGCTGCGGACTCGGTTCCCTCGCCGCAGAGTGGCGGCGTTCGGGTTCTGGAAGGGTCACCATCGAAAAAGTGTTGCACAAATCTCCTCCAATTCTTGACAGACGACCTTTTTATGGACTATATTTGGTCGTATCCAAGAAAAGGGGGGATCCTTATGAAACTATCAAATCAAATCAAACCCATAAGCTACTTAAAGGCCCATGCAGCTGAAATCGTAAGGAAATTGGGCGAAAGGCGGGAGCCGCTGGTCATCACGCAAAATGGGGAAGCCAAGGTGGTCATTCAGGATATCGAGAGCTACGAGCAAACTCAGGAGACAATGGCCCTCTTGAAAATTTTGGCCCTTGGGATGAGGCAAATTGATCAGGGTAAGGTTCTTCAGGCTGAAGATGTTATGAAACACCTGCGCGAACGGCGGGAGGCTCGGTGATGGTGTTTGCGGTTTTGCTGACCAATGATGCGGCATGTGACCTTGAAGGGATTTATGATTATATTGCCTTCCACGATTCGCCTCAAAAAGCAGATTACGTTTTAGACCAGATCGAAAAAGCTTTCTCTAGCTTGTCTAAATTTCCTGAGCGGGGTGTTTATCCAAAAGAATTACTCACGCTGGGGATTAGCGAATACCGAGAGATCTTTTTTAAACCTTACCGCATCATTTACCGAATCATGGACAGGAGCGTGTACGTTCTGTTGATAGTTGATGGTCGCCGCGACCTGGAGTCTCTGCTGCAGCGGCGACTGCTGAACGCGTAGCAAAGTGCGAAATTGCTCAATCAGCCGAACAATGGCATTAAGAACGGACGGGCGGAACTGCGTGGTTCTGAGACCTTGACGATATAAAAGTTCCGCCGGGAAATCGCTTGGCAAAATTTTTTAACATGTCAGAGGACTTTTGGATGAATATGCAGCTTCGTTGGGACTTATATCGTGCTAAAAATTCAGAAGAAAGAGAATTGCGTATGATAAAGCCCTATACGTCTTCCGAATACACAGCGCATATGTAAAAGATCCCGCCGAACCAGTCAGCCCAGGCGACAGCCAGGGCCGGCGGCGTTTTGACAAATCCAGGGGGACTGAATTTCAAACAATTATAACCAGTGTCCATCCGGAAATACCGGATGGCACTAGTGGAGTTTCCAGATCGGAAATGAGGGATTTTGCCCAAGATCAAGGAAAACGAGGGGTTGCGCGGAGACGTACTGGAGTACGTCGCACAAGA
>DSCZ01000007.1 GCA_011048855.1 Desulfobacteraceae bacterium
ATAATAAGCGTTCCGGCAATCCCGTACACACTGAACATGAAAAAAGTCGAACTTGCAGTCAAGAAAGTCATCCAGGGGCAACCGGTTCTGAACAAGGATGCATTGAGCAACCCGGAGGCTCTTGACTTCTATGAAAACATTGAAGAGCTTCAGCAAGACTGAGGCTGAATGGCCCGACAGTATCAAATAGACTACACCTGGTTTTCCACCGGATTGCTTATGCCGTATTTCCTGATTTTCTTGTATAGGTGCGTCCGGTGGATACCCAGTAGCCTTGCGGCCTGAGCCTTGTTGTTGCGTGTCTTTTTCAATGCACCGACAATAGCCTCCACTTCCGCGTTTTTCTGTGCGGCCCTTATAGACCGGACACCGGGTGCCGTGCTGTTCTTCCGCCTGTGGCAAATATGAAAAGGCAGATCGGTCAACCTTATAATGTCCCCTTCCAGGGACGAAAGCCCCCGTTCGAGAACGTTTGAAAGCTCCCTGATGTTGCCGGGCCAATCATAATGGGACAGCGCATCTTCGGCTTCCGGATCGAGAGACACCGAGGGCGATGAGATATCCTCCGCCATTTGTTTCAGGAGGTGTTTTACAAGAGGCGCTATATCCTCTTTCCGCTCACGAAGCGGAGGAATAGCCAGTGGGATGACGTTGAGTCTATAGAACAAATCTTTGCGGAAACGGCCATCGGCCAGCATTTTTTCCAGATTCTGGTTGGTGGCTGCAATGAGCCTGAAGTCGGACCGAACAATTTTGTTTCCGCCCACACGCTCAAATTCTTTGTCTTCAAGAACTCTCAACAGCTTCGGCTGCATTGCCAGGGGCAGATCTCCAATTTCATCGAGGAAAATGGTTCCCTGGTGGGCGAGTTCAAACTTACCGGGTTTGCCCGACGCCTTAGCCCCGGTGAAGGCGCCCTTCTCATAGCCGAACAGCTCAGATTCCAGAAGGTCTTTCGGAATCGCCGCGCAGTTTATCCGCACAAAAGGACGAAATTTGCGCGGACTCGCATGATGTATCCCCTGGGCGAAGAGTTCTTTGCCGGTCCCGCTTTCGCCGTTGATGAGCACCGGGAACTGGGTCGAGGCCGCACGAAGCGCTTCTTTCTTAAGGGCGTGGATTGCAGAGCTTTCACCGACGATGCTGTCGAGAGTATAGCGTGTCGACCGGAGGGACATCAATTCCTGCTCGTAGAGCTCCACTTTCGATTCGAGCAATGACAATCGTTTTGCAAGCCTTCTGACATCCCTGACATCCTTGAACATCACCTGTCCGAAAACAGCAATCACATTCCCATCTTTCTTGATGGGAATCCGCTGCACGATCATCTTTTGACCCTTAATAAACTGCGCTTGATTAATTTCTGCCTTACCTGTTTTGGCTACAACATGCATTCTGGTATTCTGTATAACATCGGTGCAGTGCCTGCCGATTTGTTTTTCCGAATCCACCCCGAGAAACTCCCCGTAGGGCCTGTTGAAATAGACCACGTAACCATCTGAATCGGTTACGATGCACCCATTATGGATGCTGTCGAAAATAAGACCCCAGAGCTGCAACTCATCCTGAACACTTTTGACTTCGGCCCCGGGCCTGCAACCGCCACGACTCGCCTGTACGGCCTCAGACTTGGCATTTGCCGCAAATACCATTATCCCCTCCATATCATGGTGAAGATGAAAACATGTAGCTCAGTTGATACATTATTATTCTTACACCACACGTTGGACTATGTCGAGTAGAAAGGTCGAGTGTAGAAACGTCGACGGAGTTGTAAACAACCGTTTTCCATCCTGCACTTCCGGGAAACCATGGCTTGGCCTGAGTTTTGCTCATAATTGAGGTATTAAGCGTTTTTTTTGACATGGGACCCCCTGTCGTTTCAGCCATTTAAGAAGTGACAGGAACGTAAACGCTTGAATATAAACAAAGAATCAAAAAAACCTTCATGCTGCAAAAGGAGATGAGGCCATGGATTTAAGCGAACCCAGAATAAAAAAGGAACAGATCTTGGTCTTGGAAGATGACAATTACAACCCCGGAAATGTAGGCATAGTTACAGGTTGTGGAACCGGGATAGGCAGAGCTGTAGCGATCGCCCTCGCGGCAAACAATATTACAACGGTCGGGGTTGACATAAACCAGGAGGAAGGAGAAAAAACCCGGGAAATGGCAGGTGCCATGGGGGGACGAATGTTTTTTTTCCGGGCTGATCTCACAAAAGACGAGACCCTCGAAGGCCTTGTGTCTGAAGCATCAAAGCTCGGGCAGATAAAATTTCTGGCCAATATCGCCGGGATTCAGCACATTGACCCGATTGAGAATTTCCCCATGGAAAAATACGACCTTATGCAACGCCTCATGCTCAGGGCACCGTTTCTGCTCTCCCGCCTGACCATCCCCCACATGAAAAAAAGCCAGGACGGAACAGGTGTAATCGCGCATATGGCCTCCATTCATGCTCACATATGCACACAAAACAAACCGGTTTATAATCTTACAAAATTTGGTCTCAAAGCCCTCGCTCAATCGATTTCAGCCGAAGGCGACGGTAGGATACGCTCTTTCACCGTCAGCACCGGCTTTGTAAAAACCGCCCTGGCTCTGGGGCAAATCCCCGCCCAGGCACGCCAACGAGGGATATCCGAAGAGGAGGTCGTAACCGATGTAATGATGGGACGCTCCCGCATAAAGGAGATGATGTCTCCGATAGAGGCGGCGAATCTCTTCGTTTTCGGCTTTTCCCGTTTCGCCAGGTACCTGGTCGGTGGAGATCTCCTTTTCGACGGCGGCGTGGTATTGACTTACTAAGACAGGAAACAAGGAGTAGATCATGGCTGTGGATTTTAAATCTGTGGGAATCATTGGAACAGGAGTTATAGGGTCCAGCTGGGCCGCATTCTATTCCAGCATCGGCATGGAAGTAAAAATGTATGACCTTGATGATCAATGCCGCAGGAAAGGACTGGAACGAGCGATAAATTTTATAGAAGGCATCAATACGGGGGGACTGATCTCCGACAGGGAACGTGAAGACGCCCTATCCAAGCTGAAGACCACGAAAACTATCGAAGAAGCGGCAAAAAATGTTGATATCATCCAGGAGTCGGTTGCCGAAAACTACCATGTGAAACATGCCGTCTTCAAAATCGTGGATTCCGAAAGCGAGCCTGAAACCATCATTTTAAGCAGTTCCTCAGGCCTTCTGATGACGGAAATCCAGAAGGCGGCGCATCGTCCTGAACGCTGCCTGATTGCACACCCGTTCAATCCACCGCACTTGGTCCCGCTGGTGGAACTGGTGCCCGGCGAAAAAACCGACGGAAAAATCCTGCTTCGGGTGAAAGAATTCTTCGAAGCTGTTGGAAAAACACCGGTGATCCTGAAGAAGGAAGTGCCGGGGCATATCGCCAACAGGCTTTCCGCTGCATTGTGGCGGGAGGCTGTCGACATAGTCCTGAAAGGTGTCGCTGATGTCGAGGAAGTGGACAAAGCACTCCGCGCCGGGCCCGGACTGAGGTGGGCGCTGATGGGACCTCACCTGACCTATCACCTGGGAGGCGGCGAAGGAGGAATAAAACATTTCATAGACCATCTCGGCCCGGCCTTCGAAACATGGCTGAACGACATGGCCGTCTGGACTAAATTTCCACTTGAATCCCGGGAAATCCTCTCCGAGGGCGTCGAAAAAGAAATCGAGGGCAAAAGTCAGTCGGAACTCGCCGAGTGGCGGGATCAAAAATTGATAGAAATAATTAAATTATTATATAAATAAAAATCGTTTCATTCAACTTATTCGACTATCAGGTTGGGAAGCCACAAAACCACCTGCGGAAAGACCGCGCAGATCAGTAGGCCCAACACCATGAGCATCACGAATGGAATGATCCCTTTATACACGTCCCGGATATTTATTCCGGCGGGATCAACCCCCTTGATGTAGAAAAGAGCGTACCCGAATGGAGGCGTCAAAAAGGACGCCTGAAGGTTCACCGCGATCATGATCACGAACCATATCGGGTCGAAATCAAATTCAGCGGCAATCGGCAGAAATAGCGGGAAACAGATAAGAACTATCCCTATCCAGTCGATGAACATTCCCAGGAGGAAAACAACCGCCATCATCACCCAGAAAGTTCCCCATTTGCCCAGCCCCATACCAAGGACAAAATCCGTAACCACGTCCCCCCCACCGACACCGAGGAACACGCCGGTAAAACAGGTGGCGCCGCAAAGGATCATCAACACCATCGTGTTGGTTTTTGCCGTCTGAACCACGGCCTGGTAAAGTCCTCTCCATGAAAACCTCCGGTAGGCTATCACCATGATGAAAGCCAGGAAAGCACCCACGCCGGATGCTTCCGTCGGAGTTGCAACACCGAAAAATATCGACCCCAGCACTCCAAGGATAAGAACCATCGGAGGAACAAGCGATTTCAAGACCATAAAAAATAGCTGCGAATTGCTCACCTGTGATCTTTCTTCCCGGCTGACCGGAGGCCCCAGTTCCGGTTTGAAAAAACACTTTATCCCAACATAGGCCATGTAAAGGCCTGCCAGGACGATCCCGGGGACGACCGCTCCGGCAAAAAGCTTACCGACAGACAGGGTGGCTTCGCTTGCCATAACGACAAGCATGATGCTGGGGGGAATCAGGATTCCCAGCGTCCCTCCGGCACAGATGGAGCCATATGAAAGCTTATTGTCATAGCCGTAGTTTTTCATCATCGGTACCGCCAGCAGTCCCATCGTGACAACGGAAGCGCCGATGATCCCGGTGCATGCGCCGAAAACTGTCGACACCGCGATAACGGCGATTGCCACACCGCCCCTCGTCTGCCCAAGCAGGTACCGCAATGAATTGAAAAGCCCCACGGTGACGCCGGACTGATCCAGAAGTTGGGCCATAAAAATAAACAATGGAATAGCAAGCAGGACGTAGTTGTCCATCGTCCCCCAGATTCTGTTCATGAACATATAGTAAACGGACGGGCCCCATCCGATATATCCGAATATCACGGCCAATCCGCCAAGCACAAAGGCCAGGGGATGCCCCATGAACAGGCCGATCAAAAGACCGACAAACATCAAGACCGTGAGCATTTCAGGGCTTAGGTCTATCATAGCGACTCCCCTTTAATTACATATATTTTTTTAATCACTTCGGAAATTCCTTGGATTAAAAGAAGTGAGAAACAAACGATGATAACAGTCTTTATCGGATACAACGGCGGCGAAAACACGCTCCAGCTGGTTTCTTTCATCGCCCAGGAACGGCTGGCAAAGAAATAACCCTGCCAGATACAGACAAAGATGAAAGGGAAAAAGAACAAAGCATAACTTATCAAATCCAAAATCGCTTGTTTCTTTTTCGAAAGCAGCACGGTGAATATATCGACCGAAACATGCGACCCGTAAAGCAAACCGTACCCCGCCACAATCATGAAGTGAAATCCGTATAGCTGGTTGAGGACCTCAAAGCTCCATATGGTCGGCGCCCCTAAAAAACGGCGGAGTACCACTTCCATGACCGTAAGCAAAACCAGGAAAACAATTACCCAGCTGAAAATTCTCCCGATCCATTCATTAATGGTGTCACAAAATTTGGCCAGTTTCGGGAAAAACATAGCACCTCCATTACCGCTCACGAGCTGCACATATTCATGGGTGCAACACCACATGACAGGTGTCCATCCGGCAAGCCCGGATGGACACGGATTCGGTTGACGGAAAGCTCCAGTGGATGTCGAAATCAATCAAGGTTTGGATAAGAGTCAGGATTGAACCCGAAGTTGAACGGCCTTTCCATTTCCCTCCACCTGGCAAAATCCTTCCTGAATTTATTCTGGGAATCAATGGATTTCTTAAACAGGGGGCTTTCTTTGGCGGTTAATTCAGTGTGTTTATTGGTCATAATAAGAATCCTGCCCAGAACCTCATCCTCGTACCTGTTTATTTCGATCCCCTTGTCTATAAATTTCTGTGTATACT
This sequence comes from Desulfobacteraceae bacterium, assembly GCA_011048855.1. Next base: position 5,992 of record DSCZ01000007.1, read on the forward strand.
CGATGGTGTCAAAATACTGCTTGCAGAAAAACTCAATTGTTGCAGCTTTTGCCGCATATCGGATATCTTCCTGTAGATCCTTGTCCAGGCTGTCCCAGACCTTCTGGTTTATCATAACGCCCATGACCGAAGCAGGCTGGTGCCAGCCGGGCACCGCCCAGTATTTCGTCACTTCTCCGAAGCCCATGCCCCAGTCAGCCGATGGACTGCAGAACTCCGCTCCATCGATTACGCCCTTTTCAAGCGCCTGGTAAATCTCCTGCCCGGCCATGGCCACCTGCGCGGCACCAAGATCCTGAAGGAGCTTGCCCTGAGTCTTACCGGACATACGGATCTTCATACCTTTGAGGTCTTCCAGAGACTTGATCGGCTTGTTGCTGCGGATGCCGCACTCCATCGGAGTGACACCCGTCATTAGATACATCATGCCGAATTTTCCATATGCCTCTTCATAAACCTCCCTGCCGCCGCCGTTGTAATACCAGATCATATAATCAACCGGAGTAAGCCCCATCGGATACGAGCCCAAAGTGTCAAAAACAGGATCCTTGCCGGCCCAGTAATTCGGCCAGTCGCCGGCCGCCTCGATCGTGCCCCTGCTCACCGCATCAAAAACCTCAAAAGAGGGCATCAAAGACCCGCCTGTAAAAAACTTAATCTCGAGCCGTCCCTTGCATATCTGATTAACGGCCTTCACAAACGCGTAATCCGCCTCTATCAGGCTTATTGAAGGCGGCCACGTGGAGGTCATCCGCCACTTGAGCGTCTTACCGGCTGCGAAAACCGGAGAGGCGGATAATACAAAAGCCAGGCTAAGAATGAATACAAAAACCCCGAAGACTAGATTTTTTTTCATGAAATCTCCTCCCTGCTTGTTTGTTGTCCACGCTGCAATTCAAAATGATTTTCTTACTTCTATAGCAAATTTCAGACCATGCATCGGGAAAGCAGGGACGTCATTCCAAAACACCGCCAGTGGGTGTTTTTGGCTGGATTCGCTTGAATCCAAATCCAACTGAGGGTGCGTAAAACTCATTGTTGGAAATGATACATGTCGACGATTTGATACAATTCAATCAGGGACGATGGTTTCAAACCGGGCAGATGAATTTACTTGAGGCTGAAACGCACCGGGACCTTGACACGCATCGAAACAGGGAGCCCGTTTTTTGTGCCGGGTTGGAAACGCCATCCGGCAACTGCGGAAACGGCGGCTTCATCCAGGATGCGGTGCCCACTCGAAGAATACATGGCAACTTCTTTTACGTGGCCGTCCCGGCTCACCAGCACATCGAGCACCACGGTACCGGAATATCCTCTGCGCCTGGCGACCCGCGGATAGTTCGGAGGGTCGTTTTCCAGATAATTTGGTTTCGCCTCTATGATCGCCGGAGCAGATCGATCCGGAACCCCCAACAGAGGTGATGCAGCCTGCTCTTTTTCCACCGAAGCGGCATCGAAAGGTGTACCGCTTTTTGGAGGTTGAGGGGGCTCCAAGGCAGGAGAATCTTCTCTTTTATGTTTTTTGGAGGATACAGGAGCAGGCTTCACCGGTTTTTCACGTACGTGATCGCAAACGGCTGTGTCCTCCGCATGCGTCAATGGTTCCACATCAGGAACCGGTTCAGGCTCCACCGTCGAGCCGGACACCTGTGGCGGTTCGAATTCGGGAGACGCCGGTTGTCGAGTCACTGGTTCGGGTTCAGGAATCAGTGCGGGCTCAGGAGCCGGTTCGGGTTCTGACCGAGGTGGGGATTCGGGCAACGGTTCAGGTAGGTTTTCATCCGCAGAGTCGGGGATTGGCACCTCCTCGGTCGGGAGATCCGATGCAGTATCGATCGAGTCGGAGATGTCCTCTTTCGGTTCGGGTCGCGACAACACCTGTAATTCAATGGTGATGGATTTATCCACACCCTTCCCCGGCAGTGTTCCACGCCACGGCGGCTCCGTCACCAGCAGCAACGCATGGATTCCGAGAGCGATAACCGCGGCCAGAAACAACCGTTTCACCGGACTCAGTCAACCTCCGCCTGCAGGGAAATGTTCGTAAATCCCCCGCTTTTCAATTGATCAAGCACCTCGAAGAGTTCCTGGTAAGTGAGATTCCTGTCCGCAAAAAGCAGTGCTCCTTTTTCGTCGCCCTTCTGCGGAAGGCCTTGAAGATATACCGCAAGGCTCTCAACATCCACCAGCTCACCATCCACGTAAACGCGGCCGTCGGCTTTCACGGTCACTGAAACCAGCAGCCGTTTATCTACACCAGCTGTCTTCGAGGAAGGCAGAACCACCGGCAGGCCTTTATGCACGGCCATAGAGAGCATGGCATAGATGAAAAATACCAGCAAAAGAAACACGATGTCGATCAGGGGCAACATTTCGATACGTGCCCGCCTGGCCGACCCGCGCGGAACTTTCATGACGAATGACCTCCTTCTACCTTTTCGCCCTGAACCAGCTTTTCGTATACGATTTCAAGGCTGGTTGCATAGATTTCTATGTTGCTTGCGGCGCCTTCCACCCGGCTGTTGAAATAATTAAACGGCAACACGGAAAGTATCGCGATCGAAAGGCCTGCTGCGGTCGTTATCAGGGCCTGGGCAATGCCTCCGGTGACGGCCTCGGGATGGTCGATTCCAGTGCTTCCCAGCATCTCGAACGAAGTTATGATCCCGATCACGGTACCCAGAATTCCAAGAAGGGGCGCCACGGTGATCATTGTATCGAGCACGCTCAGGTAGCGTCTCATTCTGGCGATCTCTTCGGCGGCAGCGGATTCCATCGCTTTGGTCATGGAAAACTCCCGGTGCAGGATGCCGCTGACCATAATCCGCACCACATGGTCCAGTGAACCTGCGACCTTCACCCGGACGCCTTCCCAGTCCCCTTCCCTGCACAGTTCCAGCACCCCCTCCACCAGGCGTCTGTCCGTGCGCATGTCTTCCCTGATCCAGAAAAGTGTGCGTTCAATAATCACCGTCAGAGATATCAACGAACAGGCCAGCAACGGATACATCAGCGGGCCGCCTTTAACGAAAAACTCGATCATGAAGCTACCTTTGATTTTTTCTCACAATGTCTTTTGCCAGGAGTTCGCAACAAATCAGGAATCACCATCCCCCTCCCCTTATCCACTATGCCGCGCCGGGTGGGGCCGGAGGTTCATCCCTCCCCCGACCCGCTGTCCGCCGCCGGTGAAAAGGTTCCCGGACTGTTCGATCTCACCCTGCGCGACCGTCGTCGCAGGGTTCATCATCATTCCAGGATCTCGAATACTCCGCGTCCGAAGGTTCGGTGCACTTGGGCAGTTCGACTTCCTCTATCTCCTGCTTTTCCTTTTCCGAATCCGGCTTCAAGCTATTGTTCGTCATAACGCTCCTCCTTTTCTCAAAGGTTCAAATGTCCCCTTTTACCCAAACTGTCAGATGGAGACATACATCTTTTTAATATAAAGTCACCCGATGCAAATGGCAACGGACAATGAACTACCCCGCCGCAAGCAGCGGGGGGTATCATTTCTCATCCTAAGCCGTCATTCCGTGCTTGACACGGAATCCAGGCAGCTTTTCTGGATACCGGCTGCAGTTTATCCCAAGTTTATTCGGGGCCGGTATGACCAATGCACGGCAAGCCGCGGGGAATGAAACCCGAATGGGATTCGAAAAGTCTTGAGCGGAACGATGGCACATGATATTCAATTCTTCTAGCGACGGAAAGTTTAAGGCCGCGCATTTTCCAGGAGGGATGACGGCGGAAAAGCAATGAGTGTAGAAACAGCCAGGGAAGTTTTGAAAATAGAGGCACAGTCTATTCTCGATCTCGCAGAAAGAGTAGGCGAGGAATTCGAGCGTGCGGTCTCGATGATTTTTTCATCCAAGGGCAGGGTGATACTGACAGGGATGGGAAAATCCGGTCTTATCGGTCGGAAAATAGTCGCCACACTCAACAGCACCGGAACACCGTCACTCTTTCTCCACCCGGCCGAAGCCATCCATGGAGATTTGGGTATGGTGACCCGGGACGACGTTGTTGTCGCCGTATCCAACAGCGGCCGTACAGCCGAAATCAATGCCATCCTCCCGATCATCAAAAGCATGGGAACCAAAATAATCGCGTTAACGGGCCGCCTGGATTCTCCTCTTGCGGAAACAGCCGACGTGGTTATCGACGTGGCGGTGGAAAGAGAAGCCTGCCCGATGGGGCTGGCACCAACCGCAAGCACGACAGCAGCGCTTGCAATGGGCGATGCCCTCGCGGTTGCTTTGATCGGTCGGCGTCATTTCAATCTCGAGGATTTCCGTCGTTTTCACCCGGGCGGAAGCCTGGGGGATCGGCTTCGTCAGAAAGTCAAGGAAGTGATGCGAACCGGGGACAGGGTCCCCTCCGTCCGTACCGGCACACTTCTCAGGGATGCGCTTCGCACCATCAACGAAAAGACACTCGGGGCCACCCTCGTGGTCGACTGGGATTCAAGGCTCGCAGGAATCATCACTGATGGGGACCTGAGGCGCTGCCTGAGCGAATACGACCGGGTACATGAACTTCCGGTGGAAAAAGTAATGACCCGGTCGCCCAGAACCATAACAGAAGATCAGAGCACCGCCGAAGCAATAGGAATTATGGAGCTTTATTCCATCACCCTTCTGGCTATAGTCGATGCACAGAAAAAGGTAAAAGGAGTCGTTCACCTCCACGACCTCCTGGGCGGAGAGGATTTCAGAGTAAATGAGCAGAACGGACAAAACTTTACCACCCCGTGGCCTGATCGCTGACCTGATAACCCCGTTCACCGCAGACGGAAAGCTCGATGCCGAAAGTCTTGAGCGGTTGATACGGCTTGTGTCGCCCCATATCCACGGCATGCTCGCGGCGGGCCCATCGGCGGGGGAAGGGTATGCACTGGATTGCGAAACCAGGGCAGAAATCATGGTCCGCGCACTCGAGGCGCTTGAAGGAAAAGTGCCCCTTTTCGTTTGGATAACAACCGGGAATATCGAAAAAACTTTTTCTTTTCTGGAAACACTTGATCATGCCGCCGGCACGACACCGAGGGATCTTCTTTACTGGATCGACACGCCCCTTTATTACCACAGCAACCGGGGACTCGCGGCCCATTACAACGAGGCGTCCGGCCTTACCCAAAGACGACTGCTCCTTCACAACGACCCAGAATTGGTCTCGAGGTCGAACAAACTCCTTAAACGGGGGAATATCCGGACTGCGATTCTCAAGGAACTCGTACAGATCGACCTCATTGCCGGGCTGGTGTTTTCAGGTTCGATGGATCGCGCCAGAAACTATCAGAAAGCCTGCCGTCTCAGGCAGGGCTTCAGAATTTACGATCACAACGAGGGTAATTTCCTGGATTTCCCCAGCATGAGCGGCGTTGTTTCAATCGGGGCGAATCTTGCGCCCAAACCCTGGCATGCGATAACCGAGACATCCCTGCAGAGAACCGGCGGGGATACGGCCTATCCTGACTTTCTTCATCAGATCTGGAAAATGGGTCGTCACGTCAGGGCACTCAGAGAAGCATACCGCGACACCCCGGTGCCGGTTGTTAAAGCCGCACTCCACAAAATGGGCCTTATAGCTTCACCAAGAACCATAGCCCCGTTAGATGATGACATGTCGGAGCCGGCTAAGAGAATACTAGGTAAAATAAAGGAATTGGAGAGCTATTAAACACATTTTACCTACGGCAACTGGCAGCACTTTCCGCCTCATTTCATTGAAACCTCTCTCGATCAAGGGTTTGAGATGAACGATAACCGCACTGTTATATCTGGTTTCAAGCATATTTCCGAGAGAGGCGTTCACCGGGCAAATTTTCCGTCCTCGTAGATAATCTTCCGGGATCCGTCTTTCAAAACCGCGGTCACGGTTTTTTTCTCGGTATTCACCAGGTCCCAGTGGAGTGCGGAATCGTTGAATCCGAGAGCTTTTTTTTTCGCGGCCGTGAGTTCGGAGGGATTCCCGTCATAGGTATCCGAATAAGACGCCCCCAACGCTATATGACAGTTCCCGTGGCGGCCGCCGAAATTTTCATCATAGAGAGTGTTGGCCATAAATTTGTCGATCCGGGAAAAGCGGATGTCCGTCAGCGAAAATTCACCCACGCGGCGCGCTCCTTTATCCATCGAAATCTGGCTTTCAGCGAATTTTTCTCCTGTGGCGGCCTCAAGCTTCGCCACCACTCCCTTGTTGAATTCGAGCCTGACGCCTTCGACGAGATTCCCGCTTCTAAAAGAAGGCTGATCGGCATAATAGACTCCGCTCACACTGCGCCGGTCCGGAGAAAGAAAAAGCTCGAAACTGGGGATATTGTGACCGGAAATACCTATCCATTTTCTCCGCTCACCAGGAGCCACGGTCAGGTCGCAGTGTTCGGACTCCACGTGGTATGTCTTTACTTCAATTTTGTTCAACCAACGTTTGATCTCGCCGGCCCTCCGGTAAACTTCTTTCCATTCAGCCACGGGATCTGAGGCGTCGAGATAACAAGCACGCATCACCTGGCGTTCGTACTCCTCGAGAGTGAGCCCCGCATGCCGTGCCTGGCACTCGGTGGGCACCGCACAGAGCGTCCAGCCGAATACCCCCTGCTCTTCTCTCCGCATGATGATGTCCCGGAGCGGCTTTCTGGCTACAGCGGCCTTGGCGATGCGCACGGGATCTACACCGGCCAGGTGTGTCAGCGATGCGGGTGCATGGAAATACACACTTCCGTTAACCGCGTTGTTCAACACATCCTCCCCGGGGGCAATGAACTTCAACTGCCTGGAGTTGGTCTTCTCATAAAACATCTGTTCCATGGCGGGCGTTCCGCCGATCCGCACCACCGCGTTCATTCCCAACTCGAGCACACGGCCGTATACCTTTTCGACAAGCGCCATCGCAGCCGGATCACCTCGCAAGACCACGATATCCCCTTTTTTAAACCGCCCGCTCCTTGCCGTCTTCAACCCCCATATCAAAACATCCGCATATCTTCCCAGGTACTTTTCCGAAAGCATAACAACTCCCTTCATTTTGCAATACCAGTTCCATTACCAATCCAGGCCGGCGATCTCCCTCGCCCTGAGTTGACTTCTTACCTCTCCGCCTACAAGCAAACCCAGCCCGACAACCCCGTAATCCGACACCGCCAGAATCACGTAGCCCTGCCCCCACCCGGGGTCCGCAGGAATCCGTTCTCCGCTCAAAAGTCTTTGCAGGGCGATTCTGTCAAGCTCGAGGATCATCCTTGTCGCGAGCCCGCCGAAAACCTGTATGAATCGGGTCGTCGGTTTTATGAAACTCCCGACCCGTTCGAAAGCCTTGAGGCCTGCCTGGACCGCTTTAAGCCGCACCGCCTGTTCGAGATGGGCGCTTTTGCTCAAGAGATGCCAGCTACGGGAAGTTTTAAGCAGCATAAAATCATCGAAAACACCGCACGGAATTCCGAAACGTTCTTCCAGGTGACCCAGAAGCAGCCGTCTGTCATCTTCTCCGGCGTATTCGGGCCATGAAGAATCCCACCGAATCGACTCGGTGGGGATAAAACCGGGCTGCGGCTGTGAGTCTTGAATCATAATGCTCCTTTTTACGGGACGAAAGCCCGGGTTCTTGATTGAAACCCGTTTGAACGGGCAAAAGTTCTGCATCCCTCTGTTCCAGGAGGTACTGTACCACGGCCTCGTTTTCATCGGGGTTGTATGTACACGTGGAATACAGCATGATCCCACGGTCCGCCAGCATATCGAACCCCCTTAACAGTATCCGCTTCTGGAGCTCCTGGAGTATCATCCGCCCGCGTCTTCCTGATGGTTTTTTATGTTCCTTTTCAGCCCTCAAACCTCCCTCGCCGGAACATGGGACATCGGCCAGGATGAAATCGAAACGGTTCCGCATGGGAAATTCCTGGGCCTGGTAGCCGGTAACCACCGCATTCATAATCCCAAGCCTGGTCAATGTATGGCCCAGTGGGCTCTGTCGCGCCGGCACCAGTTCATTCGCCACGACAAGCCCCCTGTTCTGCATCAATTCACTGATATGTGCGGTCTTTCCTCCAGGTGCCGCACACATGTCGAGCACCCTCGAGCCTGGGGACGGGTTAAGAACCACAGCCGCAAGGCAGCTGGTAAGGGCCTGGGGATGAATGCAGCCAAGGTGGTATTCCGGGAGATTACCGGGATGAGAAACGCCTTCGAGGACATAAAAGGAACCATAACGTTCCGAAACCTGCGAGGCTTTGATCCCACGGGAACTCAAGGACGATAATACATCCTCCGGCCGGGCTTTGAGCCGGTTTATACGCACGTGGACAGGAGGAGGCCGATGAACGGCCTGCTCAAAGAAGGAAAAATCCGGGATAAAATCCATGTACTCGTCGAATACAAAATCCATATATATATATATCCAAAGGCAGAAAGCACGCCGGAATGAAGCCGCATCACTCGGGAAGATCCTTAAAAAGGGAAGCCAACGTAGGCGAAAGAGCCTGCCTGTTGTCCTTGATCACTTTTATCGCATCATAATCACATACCTGCACGCAGTTCCCGCACCCTTGGCAGTTTTCAGATCTCCCCACATACGCAAACCCTTCCACCATCTCCAAAACCGCTGCGGTGCAATTATCAACACATTCCTCACATCCTTTGCATTTCTCTTCATCTACAACCGGAACAAACGCCATTTTATGCCTGCACTCCTTACCTCCTCCTGCTCCGGAAAAAAGGGCAGGTCCTAAATTACAAAATTCAACCGGCTCAGAACGTGACGGTATTGCCGGCGTTGTTAAAGAAAAACCGGTCACCAAACGCCCTGGCCACCTCCATGGCAGCCGTAAGCCCGGTGCAGTGTGAAACGCCGATTTTCTCTACGCCCAGCTCCTTCAAGGCCTCGATTGTCCGGGCTACCTGTTCTTTGTTTTTCGGATAAAGATGCGTGCCGCCCAGCACAGCGTGCACCCGCTTCTCACCCGTTATTTTACGTGCATGAAGTATTGTGTTGATCATACCGCGGTGGGCGCAACCCAGCACGAGAACCAGCCCTTTCGAGGTTTCAGCTGCAAGGGCCAGATCGTCGGGAAAGGTATCGTGACGCAGGCCGCCGTCCTCCTGCACATAAAAAACAGGCTCCGGACCCTCAAAATCGGTCACCATGGGGACTTCTCCGGTGGTCGTAAGGCCTTCGGCCAGGCGTACAGGTTCCTTGTGAAGCGAAAACCGGGCGCGTCCCTCCAGATCAAGCCTGGAATAAGGAACTCCGTTATACATTGGGTTTTCAAAGTTCGCGCCGGTCTTGCACTTCCGCTCCCACACGGCGGGGTGGGCATAAATATCCACAGGGCCGGTTCTTCGCAGAACCTCAAAAAGACCACCGGTATGGTCGCGGTGCGCATGACTAAGCACAATGCGATCGATGGAATTGAGATCAATCCCCAGGGTATCCGCATTACGCACCGCGGCGCACCTGGCGCCGGTATCCAGCAGGATCCTGGTTTCCCCGATCGTCACAAGCGCACTCCATCCCCATTCGGCTTCGAAATTTATTCCGCTGACGGTGTTGTCGCAAAGCGTATGAACGGTTATGCTCATCTTATAGTCTCCCTGTATCAAGTGTTAACACGCCGATCGGTGCAGTTACTCGACCGGCGCCAAGTTGGCACTGAGCATACTCCAGTCCTCCCCGCCCGCGCAAGTGTTAGAGTCCTGACCGTTCATGAATAAAGGCTGCGGCGGGGGGTTTTTAACGTTGAATTTATACGGCTACTGCTCTGTTGAAGTTATCTCTCTGCTCTGTTATTGGATAGAAATGAAAAGATACAGGGACTATGCAGGATATCTCAGGGAAATATTCGGGGAACGTGTCCAGAAAATCGCAATCGATGCAGCGATGAGCTGTCCCAACAGGGACGGGACCATTTCATCGTCGGGATGCATCTTCTGTGACCGAAGGGGATCCGGAACGGGACTCATGTTAGATAAGGGGATGAGCCCGACCGAGCAGATAATCCGGGCCAAAGCTTATCTCACCCGGCGCTACGGTGCCCGGAAATTCATTGCGTACCTCCAGTCTTTTACAAACACCTACGGTCCGTTTGAGCGACTCAAAAGGCTTTATGACGAGGTCATTTCGTTTCCCGAAATCGTGGGGTTGGCCGTAGGCACACGGCCCGACTGCGTCGATGAGCGGATACTGGATCTGCTCGCTTCGTACAATGAAAATTATCTGGTCTGGGTAGAATACGGGCTTCAATCAGCCCACGACGGCACGCTTGCCAGGATCAACCGCGGGCACGACGCGGGATGTTTTGCAAAAAGTGTGGAGGCCGCCGCACAAAAAGGAATCAAGGTATGCGCTCACGTGATATTGGGTCTTCCAGGTGAAAGTCCTGAAATGATGCTCGAAACCGCCCGGTTTCTTTCGTGCTGTGCGGTCGATGGAATCAAGATACACCTGCTGTATGTAACACGTGGGACGGTGCTGGAGAAGATGCACAGAAACGGAGAATTCCGGTGCCTTGAACAAAGGGAATACGTGGACCTCGTCGTCCGTTTCCTGGAAATTCTACCGGAAAAAATGGTTATTCAGCGACTGACCGGAGACCCCCCCGGGGGGGAGCTGTTGGTTCCTGCCTGGGCCCGCGACAAAAACACGACACTCACCTTGATCCGCAGGGAACTCGAGGTTAGAGATACCTGCCAGGGCAGAAAGACCCCGGTCAACCGAGGTCTTCCATGAAACGATCGAGGCTTTCGATATCCTGAACGTTGTAAAACGCTGCATTCGAATCGGGAGGGAGAATTTTTTTAACCAGGCCGGTGAGTACATTTTTCGGCCCTATCTCCACGTATGCGGTGACCCCGTCAGCGGCCATACGCCGCACAGTGTCGTACCACAGTACAGGGTTGACAAGCTGACCGGCCATCATGTCCTTGATCTTCACGGGATCCGATTCAGCCTCGGCGGTTGCGTTGAAAATCATCAGGCTCTGCGGCGAACTGAAAGTAATATTTTCCATGAATTCCCTGAATTCGGAGACCCCGTCAGCCATCAGCCTGCTGTGCCAGGCACCGCTGACTTTCAACGGAACGGCTCTTGCCTTCATTTCCTTGGCAGCTGATACGGCACGCTTAAGAGCATCCTCCTCACCGGTGATCACCACCTGCCCGGCTGCGTTGTGATTCGCAACATCCAGCACTCCTGGATCCCCCGCATCTTTTACGATTCGGCGCACCGAATCCAGATCGAGCCCTATCACCGCGGCCATGCCTCCAGGGTGAGCCAGGGCTTCACGGTGCATCAATTCCCCCCGTTTCCTGGCCAATCTGAGAGCATCCGTAAAATCAACCACACCGGCCGACGCGAGCGCGGCGTATTCCCCCACGCTGTGACCTGCCGACACATAGGGTTCCACACCACGCTCCTTCAGCACGCCTAGAATGGCGAGATCCACCGCGATAACCGCCGGCTGAAGTGTATCGGTGACTGTGAGTTCCTCGAGCGGTCCATCGAAACAAAGCGACGATATGGATTTTTCGCAGATCCGGTCGGCGGTGGCGAAAACCTCACGAGCGCTGGAGAATGCTTCCGCAAAATCCTTCCCCATGCCCACATATTGCGACCCCTGGCCGGGGAACAAAAAAGCCGTTCTGCCGGTCATCGCACCCCCTGTTTCTGCATATCGCCGAGTTTTTTCCTGGTCAGTTCCTCCGCAGCCAGATCGTATTCCCTGGAACCGGGCACCAGGGAAGTATTGGCCGCAAGTTCCGCCGTGATCTCCTCTTCTGTACGTTCGAACCGAGCGTTGATCTCGCTGAATACCGAATTCACGATGCTGTAGACTTCTTCATCAGTACCGTAAATATCAATGACGCTGGGATCTCCTATCATCACCTCCAGCAGATACTGTGTGATATACAGCGAATATGGATTCGGACGTGGGACGAGGCTTCTCAAAGGGGCGATGAAATAATCGAAATCAAACTGTGATGAATTCAATGCCTTTTTGAGGCCTTTCAACAAAGCGTCGGATACGGCAGCCGTGTTGTCGGTTTCGAGAACCTTTTTCATCAACAGTGTCTGCAACAGTTTATTGTGAATTTCAGGCAGCTTGTATCTGAAAAACCTGTCCCTCTGGTATGCCTGCTGCCTCTCCTGCCTTTCCAGGTGTTTCAGGAGGCGCTCCTGAACTCTTCCGCTGTCTCTGGGTTGCATATTTGAGCCCTTTATTATGAAACGATCGGCTGGATTCCCGCCTCGATTTACTCCTCGGCCTTTTTTGTGCCAGTCGAAGTCGTAGGTCCAGATGGCTTTTCGGGTTTGCCTGAACTGTCAGGCTGGCCGGACGGCTTGGCATTTCCGGACGATTTACCCGCATAATCGGTAACATACCACCCAGAACCCTTTAAATGAAACGAATTCTGGGAAATCAATTTCTTGAGTTTACCACCGCACTCATCGCATTCGCACAGTGGGTCTTCGGAAAACTTCTGCCACGCTTCAGTGATTCGTCCACATTTCGTACATGCATATTCATAAATAGGCATACTCAATCCACCTCCTGACGATTTTATCTATTGCACACCCTCACCCGTCGAATCGGCGCATATCCGGTGACCCCGGTATGAATTCAAAACATAGCCTAGAGCGGGCATCGGCAGTTTATCAAGTATCTGGTGGGTGGTGTCGTGAACCACCCTTTCTTCCTTTTCCCGGTTTTCAGGTCCTACTATAAACCGTTGCAAAAAGCTGGAAAACCTTACGATATGAACCAGTTCATGGGTGAAGACGTAAACCAGCAGTGGAAGCAGCTCCAAACTACTGTCACGTAAAACTGCTTCCATGATTCGATGGTCCTGGAGACATATGAAATAATAATCCCGCCTCGAAGACGGAACCAACAAAGTCTCCTCGGCATGGTAACCCTTGTGAAGCACGGCGAATGCCCACTCGGGAGCCTCTCCGCACACCCATGAAGAAACGGTCTTAACCTCGTAACGGTGGCGGTTCCATTGAGCGGAGGAAAACTTGAAAAAATTGATTGTGGAATCCTCCGCGATATCGAGAGCCTCACTCACCGTGTTGAGATTGTCCGGTTCGAATTCATACGTAACCATCAATAGGCACCCGACCGCTGATTTACAGACTTCCTCACCGACCAATTGTCGGCCCCCTGCACGGTTCCGGTTAAGCTGACTGCCGCATGGGCAGGCAAAACCCGGGACTCCACTCTGAGATAACGGATCTGACCCGAAGAAATTAAGGACGGAAGGAAAAATGTCAATAAAAAAATGGTGGCGGTGACTGGACTCGAACCAGTGACTCTGCGGATATGAGCCGCATGCTCTGACCGACTGAGCTACACCGCCATTGCCCATCAGGTTTCCCGAATGGGCACAATCTATTGTTTTTTAAATTTTTGTCAACCAAATAATCGCAACCAAATAATCGCTGCTACAAAATCTTTTTGACCTCTTCGGTCAAAGCCGGAACGACGTCGAAAAGATCCGCTACAACGCCATAGTCCGCCCTCTGAAAAATAGGCGCGTCGGGATCCTTGTTTATAGCTACGATGTACTTTGAAGTCCCCATACCGGCAAGATGCTGGATCGCACCTGAGATCCCGCACGCTATATAGAGGTTCGGAGACACCACCTTGCCGGTCTGCCCCACCTGATCTGCATGAGGCCGCCAGCCCGCATCCACCGCTGAACGCGAAGCCCCGACCGCCGCGCCTATCAAAGCTGCCAGCTCTTCGAGTATCGCATAATTCTCCGGACCCTTCATTCCCCTTCCGCCGGATACAATCTTGTCCGCTTCCGTGAGGTCGATTTTCCCGCTTTCATCCGCCAGGACCTCAACAACACGTGTCTTCAATTCTGCGTCGTCGAGCTTGAATTCGGCATCAACAACTTCACAGGACCTGCCGGCATCCAGTTCTGCTATGCTCATTACGTTCGGCCGAGCGGTGGCTATCCGAAAACCACCGGCCGGAAAGCCGAGCTTCACATACGCCTTGCCGGCATAAATCGGTCGGACGGCAACGAATTCCCCGTCTTCAATGCTGAAAGCCGTACAGTCCTGCGCCATGCCGGCCTCCAGCCTCGCGGAAAGCCTGCCTGCAAGGTCCTTGCCCTGAACTGAGGCCCCCATAAGCACAACCCCTTGTTCCGCCGCCGACAAAATCTGGCTGAGAACCGATGTATAGGCGTCCGTCGTATAGGTCTCCAACCGCGGATCGTCCGCGACGATCACTCTGTCCGCGCCGTATTGAGCGAGCACCGCGGCCTTGTCTTTCATACCAGCCCCCAGCACTATGGCCGTAAGCTCTACCCCGAGCGCATCGGCGAGCCTCCTGCCTTCGCTCACGACTTCAAAAGTTATTTTACGAAATTCACCGTCCCTCTGTTCAGCAATAGTCCATACACCCTGTGCCATTGTCTTATCTCTCCTCGTCTGTTATTGAGGGTTGATCCACAAAGTTCTTTAGATGACCTTGGCCTCTTCATGAAGCAGCCTGGCCAGTTCCGCGGCTTTCTCCCGGGCGCTTTCCCCTTCGATGATCCTGCCGGGGGCTCTTTCCGGTGGAGGCGTCAACTCCAGAACCTTCAGCTTTCTTGCTCCTTCACCGGCGGTTTCGGCGTCCAGGCCCAGATCGGCCAGATTCTTTTCTTCCAGAGGTTTCTTCTTTGCTTTCATTATACCTGGAAGCGATGCATACCTGGGTTCATTCAATCCCTTCTGCGCGGTGATCAAAGCCGGCAGTTCGGCTTCCAGGACCAGCGTACATCCTTCGACCGGGCGATGGACCCGCACCGATTTGGCATCCTCGACAACCTCGACCTTAACAGCAAGAGAGACCTGGGGTATTCCCAGAAACTCGGCGACAGCCGCCCCGACGACCCCCAGGTCATCATCCACACCTCGTTGACCTGTAAATATCAAATCGAAATCCAGATTCTTTATGACCGAAGCAAGAATCCTGGCCACAGCGAGGGAATCGCTCCCGGCAATGGCTTCGTCATTGACAAGGATGCCTTTGTCGGCCCCCATGGCAAGAGCCGTTCTAATGGCCTCGGTGACCCGCTTGGGCCCGACCCCGACCACGGTGACCTCACCACCGAATTTTTCTTTGAGTCTTAATGCTTCTTCGACACCGAACTCGTCATAAGGATTCATGACCCATTTCAAGTCATCAGTAACGATTGATTTTTTATCCGCCGCCACCTTTATTCGACTCTCGGTATCGGGGACTTGCTTCAAACACACTATGATGTTCACTTTCATCCTCCTTTCAACGTCCGACGCTTCCGTAAAAAACCCACCAACCACCTTCCGGTCGGTTTAATATCACAGTGTTTTTGTCTTGACAATACCCCACACGCCAATATACTTGACAGCCGTATGGGTTTTGCATTACGTTATGAGCCGTCATTTGATGGAGTGAAAAAAAGGTATAAAATTGTTCATTTTCGAGTTTTCGGGTGTTCCCATAAACTGGTTGATACCTGAGCCTTCATAAGCTTTCAAAAATCAATGTACATGCCGCCGTTCGTGTGAGATTGTTCCTCCGCCGAAACCGACTGATTCAACTGCGTTATCGTTGCGAAAGGGTTTCGCAGCCAAATTATAGACTTCCGGGGTGAACAAAAATTATTAGAGTACTCCGGATTCCAGTTAAATTCAGAAAAACAAGGAGGAGGTCATGCGCAAGGGACTATCTTTAGCAGTCGTGTTTGCGGTTGCCGTCGGGTTGACGTTTCTGGCGGCGCCGGTTCCGGGAAAGGCGGCGGAAATAAGGGTGGGCGCGGTAATCAACCTGACCGGCCCAGCTTCGACATGGGGACAGTTCCATGCCAAGGGCCACCAGGATTATTTCCGTTATGTCAACGAAGTCAAAGGCGGCATTGCAGGAAACCAGATCAGGCTCACCATAGCCGACCACGCCTACAAGGTTCCCGAAGCCGTAAAAAAGGTTAAAGAATGGTGCACAAGCGGCGACATGGATATGATCGCGACATGGGACGCAGGCTCGGGTATCATGGTAAAACCCATCATCCAGCAATACAAGATCCCCAATATAAATTATTCGACCTATCAAGGTATCCTGAATGATCCGATCGAATATGCGTATCTTCCCTTTGGAAGTTATGTTATGGACTGTCATGCAGTGCTGGAATACATTAAAACGATCCACAAAGGGGCCGAACCGCCCAAGGTCGGTCTCCTGACCTACAACAACGCATATGGAAAATCCATTCACGACCCCAGCAAGCAATTCGCCGCTGATAACGATATAGACATCGTTGCCGTCGAAGAATTCCCTCCGAAAGCGCTGGATCTGAACACCGAAATCCTTCGCCTTAAAAGAAGCGGTGCACAATACGTGTTCGTTCAAATGCTTCCCTCGGCGATCATCATGGCACTCCAGGCCGCCGACCGCGGCGATTACGATGTCCCGTTTTTCGGAACATGGACAAGCACGGACCCTGATTTTTTCAAGCGGGGAAAGGGGTTGATCCGGGATCGTATGTTCATGCAGTTTCCCGGATGTCTTCCCGATGATGACACTCCAGGGATGAAACTTCTCGAAGAAATGTGGAAAAAATACGGCACCGTTACTAAATTCGATACAGCCTACTGGGAGGGAGTGGTGATTGCCTCCATTATGGAACGCTGCTTCCAGCGTGCCCACGAAAAATTCGGCAAGATTGACAGCGAAACGATCAATCAAGCACTTGAAACCTTCCGCAACGAAAGTTTCGGCGGGCTTATGCCCGACGTTACATTCACTCCGGAAAACCACGAGGCCAGCTTTACAGCCCGCATAGTTAAAATCAACGAAGATCAAACATTCACTCCTCTCACCACCTTCTGGGAACCCGGAAAGGAAAAGGTTCGTATACTGCGATGAAGGCTTTCAGAGCAGAACCCAGCGTCTATGCCTCGGTTCCGCACCAGAGGCACAGTGCGGAACTCGAGGTCAGGGGACTGACTTTGATGTTCGGCGGCATCACCGCCTTGAGCAAAATCGACCTGGAGGTCCATACAGGCGAACTCATGGCGGTGATCGGCCCGAACGGCGCGGGGAAAACCAGCCTGCTCAACTGCGTGACGGGCTATTACCGGCCGCAGGAAGGCCAGATACTTTTCAACGACCAGGAAGTCACCCATCTGCCGCCTCATCGATTGACCGACATCGGAATCGGCAGGACCTTTCAGAACATCGAACTTTTCCCGGGGATGACGGTGCTGTCCAACATGATGCTGGCGAGACACATTCACTGCCGGTACAATGTCGGAAAAGCATCCCTGTTTACCGGAAAAGTCAAAAACGAAGAGGTGAAGCACAGGGCTGTTCTTGAAGAATTAATAGACTTTCTGGAAATGCAACCCATCAGAAATAAATTCGTCGGTTCGCTGCCGTATGGTATGCGGAAACGTGTCGAACTTGGCAGGGCGCTGGCGCTGGAGCCCAAGCTTCTGATCCTGGATGAACCTTTCGCCGGGATGACCCTGGAAGAAAAGGAGGACATGGTTCGATTTCTTTTGGAACTCAACGAAGGATGGCATCAGACGATGGTCCTGGTGGAACACGATATGTCCATCGTCATGAGTATATCACACAGAGTTGCGGTGATCGATTTCGGAGTCAAAATAGCCGAAGGTTCGCCGGATTTCGTGCAGAATCATCCACAGGTGATCAAGGCATATCTCGGCGACGCCTCCACGATAGACTGAACACCCGGAAACCGGTAATCCCCGGTTCCGTAAAACAGCCGATGCAGCCGGATAAAAAATGGAACGAATAGACGAAAAATCGTTGGCCTCGATGGGTGAGCTCACGCTACCGCAGCTTCTTGTGCAACAGGCCGAAAAGCTCGGTGCATCCCATACCGCTATCAGGCAGAAAGCCTTCGGCATATGGGAGGCCCAATCCTGGGAAGACTACCTGCAGTATGTCAAGCATGTCTCACTCGGCCTCGTGTCCCTGGGAATAGAGAGAAACGAGCATGTGGGCTTGATCGTCGACAACGGCCCTGAATGGCTCTTTGCGGAACTGGGGGCACAGGCGCTCGGCACGGTGACGGTCAACCTGTTCACGTCTTCGGTGGCCAAAGAGCTGGTTTTCGGCCTCAACCGGATAAAGGCGGTATACGTGTTCGCCCAGGACCAGGAACAGGTGGACAAATTAATTGCCCACAAGGACGAGCTTGAGCACGTGAGGCTTGTCATTTACATCGATCCCACCGGTATGCGAACCTACAGGGACGATCCATGGTTGATAAGTTTCGCCCAGTTGCTTGAACTTGGCGAAGAACTGGAAAAAGAAGAACCGGAAATATTTTTTGATCACGTAGTCAAAGGCACGCCGCAGGACGTGGCGTTGATGCTGATGACCTCAGGCACAACCGGGCTTCCAAAAATGGTCATGCTGACTCATCGCAATTTCACCGCGATGGCGCAGCAATGGCTGGAAACTGCGCCGATAGGAATAGGTGACAACTGGATTTCGATAACTCCACCTGCATGGATCGTCGACCAGATGTGGGGAGTGGGGGTAACCCTCGCAGGGGGACTCACCATGAACTTCCCTGAAACCTTTGAAACAGCGATGGAAGATTTCAGGGACGTCGGACCCACCGTCATCATAAACGCCTCACGATTCTGGGAGGACCTGGCAAGCAAAATTCGAGTCAAGATGAACGACGCAGGGTGGGTCAAGCGCCGGTTGTTCGCATCGGCTCAGCGCATAGGCCTCCAGGTCGTGGACCTGGAATCGGAGAAAAAACCGATACCGCCCTCATTGAAAATGTTGAAAGCCCTTACAATGCGTATCGTCTCCCGCCCGTTGATGGACCGCGTTGGTTGCCTCGAACTGCGGGCCGCCTTCACCGGAGGGCACCCGATAAGCCCGGATGTCATACGATTTTTCAGGGCGAACGGCCTGAATTTGAAGCAATGCTACGGGTTGACCGAGACATGCGGTATTTTTCAAGTTCAGCCGGACGACGAGGTGAAACCGGAAACGGTCGGCGTCGCACTGCCCGGCACCCAGGTGAAAATCACAGAGGATCAAGAGGTGCTGGTTTCAAGCGAATCAATTTTCGCCGGCTATTTCGAAAACCCCGAAGCAACCGCAGCAGCCTTGAAAGACGGATGGTTTCACACGGGGGATGCCGGGTATTTCGATGAAGACGGCCATCTATTGATCATCGGCCGCAAGGAAGACATTATGCGGACTCGCGAGGGAGAAGCATTCTCCCCGGATTTCATAGAAACGCGTCTTAAATTCAGCCCTTATATCAAAGAAGCGGTGATATGGGGGGAAGGACAGCCCTTTCTCACCGCGTTTATCAACATAGACTTCGGTAATGTCGGCAACTGGGCCGAGGACCATAAAATCCCGTATACCACATACACCGATCTATCTCAGCAACCGGCGGTTGAAGAGTTGATCCGCGGCGAAGTCGGCCAGGTGAACAAGCAGCTGCCGCCTCCGATGCAGCTTGCCAGGATCATCCTCTTATACAAGCTCCTTGATGCGGACGACGAAGAATTGACACGAACCGGAAAGGTACGCAGAAAATTTGTTTTCACCCAGTATCAACAGTTGATCGACGCGATGTATGAGGGAAAAAATGAGCTGGCCGTCACCGGAGACGTGCGGTACAGGGACGGACACGTGGGAACGATAGAAACGACCGTGCGGATACTGGACATACAGTAATAAAAGGGGGTTTATATGGAATTCTTCCTTCACCTGCTTGTAAACGGACTCTCCCTGGGTTTTCTTTATGCTCTTTCCGCACTCGGCTTTGTCATGATCTTCAAGTCCAGCAGTGTTCTGAACCTGGCTCACGGCGAACTGTTGGCAATCGGCGCCTTTTTGTTCCTGGTGCTTTCCGCCTGGGCCGAACTGCCCATTATTCTGGCATTTGTACTGACGCTTGTAGGCACCTTCCTGCTCGGTTTCGTTGTTGAACGCTTTTTCCTGAGGCCGTTGATCGGCGAAAACCTGATCGAGGTGATCATGTTGACCCTCGGGCTCGGGATCATGTTCAAGGGGCTGTTGCTTTTTATATTCGGCGGGGACATCCACAATTACCCCTCCTTTCTCCCCCCTGCGCTGTCCATTGACCTGGGAATGGTCAGGGTTCCGTCGGTATACGTCGCAACGTTTATCATAGGAATTCTCTTTTTGATCATTTTCGGACTCTTCTTCAAACATTCCTCCCAGGGCATCTACATGCGCTCAGTGGCCGACAACCAGCCGGCCGCACTGTCCCTGGGGGTACACGTCCGTAGAGTGTTTGCGCTGTCCTGGGCCATCGCGTTCATCGTAGCCGCAATCAGCGGTATCGTCCTCGGCATCATAAACGGGATCAACGTACATGAGCTGAGTGCAATAGGCTTGAAGGTTTTCCCGGTAGTCATCCTCGGGGGTCTCGACAGCATCGGTGGAGCGATACTGGGAGGGGTGATCATAGGATTGCTGGAGACATTCACGGGTGGCTATATCTCAACCTCTCTCAGGGAAGTGATCCCTTATATCGTGCTCGTATTCATTCTTATGGTGAGACCCTACGGCCTGTTCGGGCTTGTCGAAATAGAACGGGTATAAGAACGCCGATCCCGGCACCAACGAAACTCGAAAGGTTGACGTCGCCATGCGCACACTCAGATTTCATCCATGCGGGAATTTCAAGGAATCGTACCGCAGTGAACTAACCATATATGAAACGGATTTCGGCAGGATGTGGACCCTGGTCGGACTGTTCTTGATATTCGCCGTTGTCCCGTTCACAGCCAAATCCTATGCACTCTACGTACTGAATATCATAGGTATTTACAGCATAGCTGCTGTAGGGCTCAATCTGTTGATCGGCTACACCGGGCAGATCTCCCTCGGTCATGGTGCGTTTTTCGGTGTGGGAGCGTATGCGGCGGCGATCCTGGCAACCAGGGCCGGCCTTCCATTCATCGTCACGGTCCCGGCGGCAGGCCTGCTGACCGCACTTGTAGGCATTGTCTTCGGTCTGCCTTCGGCCCGGCTCAAACATTTATACCTGCTTATCGCGACCCTTGCCGGTCAGTTTATCATAGAATACGTAATGGTTCAGTGGGACAGCCTCACAGGGGGTGCGGAAGGCATCGTACTTCCAGCCGCCTCCCTCTTCGGCATAGACCTCGGTACCGACAAAAAATTCTTTTACGTAGTGTTCGTATCATTCGTTGCAATGACCTGGTTCGCGGTCAATATCGTCCGAACCCGCTATGGAAGGGCGTTCATCGCAGTCAGAGACAACGACCTGGCCGCCGAGGGGATGGGGATACCCATATTCAGATACAAACTCCTCGCTTTCGCAATCAGCTCATTCTACGCCGGCTTCGCCGGGGCCTTATTCGCCTACTACATGATGGCAATTACCCCGGAACCATTCAACCTCTGGCTTTCGATAGAATATATCGCAATGATCATCATCGGGGGGCTGGGCAGCATTCCCGGTTCGGTGTTCGGCGCGGTTTTCATCGTCCTGCTCAACGAAACACTGACTCATATCACTGATATACTCATGAACCTGGGCACTTCGGTCGGCGCCGCAATAACGATCGCTCCTCTCAAAGAGTTCGTTTTCGGCCTGGCTATCGTGGTATTCATTATATTCGAACCGAAGGGCCTCGCCGAAGTCTGGCGGATCGTGCGGTCAAGCTTCAGGCTCTGGCCTTTTTCCTATTAAAGCGGTCCACCGCAGCCTTTCCCCGGGGATGCAAACCCGGGCGGAACAATGAAGGAACTGAACTATGGAAGCGGATATACGGCTGTTGATCAACAATATAAGCGTGGTTTACGCAGACGTTATTCAGGTGTTGAAAGGCGTGTCTTTGACCGTTCCAAAGGGACAAATCGTCTCCCTTCTCGGGAGCAACGGGGCGGGTAAAACCACCACGCTTAAAGCCATATCCGGACTTTTGAAGCCGGAAAACGGAAAAGTCACCGAAGGAAGCATCGAATACGACGGAGCACCGATTCAAAATTCGTCGCCCGAAGAAATCACGAGGAAAGGGATAATCCAGGTGCTGGAGGGGCGACAGCAATTCAAATATCTCACCGTTGAAGAAAATCTGCGAGTAGGCACAGCCACCCGCTGGGGAAAACCATACAAGCAGGATCTGGAAATGGTCTACAGTTATTTTCCAGCCCTGCTTGCCCGCCGCAAATCCCTGTCCGGATACTGCAGCGGAGGTGAACTGCAGATGATGGTCATAGGGAGGGCATTGATGGCGCACCCTTCCCTTCTTCTGCTGGACGAGCCTTCACTTGGGCTGGCCCCGCTGCTGGTGAAAGAAATCTTCCAGATAATTAAACGCATTAACAACGAGCAGGGAACCACGCTCGTTGTCGTGGAGCAAAATGCCAATATAGCCCTTCAAATCGCCCATTACGGATATGTGATGGAAAACGGAAAAATCGTCCTTGAAAGCGAGGCGGAGGACCTGAGGAACAACCCTGATGTGAAAGAATTTTACCTGGGCACTGCAAGCTCCGGTGCGCTTAAATCCTACAAAGACGTGAAATCGTACAAACGGCGTAAACGTTGGCTCTGAATACGCACCCGTAATTTCAACGAATTAAAACCATTGACTCAATACGTCTTTCGTTTTTACGACATTTAGATTTAATCCCAGTTCCTTACGTTCGAACCCCATGGCAACTCCGAGAAGCTGTGTGAGATAAAGCACCGGGATGTCCCGGTCCAGGCCCAGGCCGGCAAGAATGCTTTTCTGATTTCCATCGTACATTACTGCACAAAACGGGCAGACCAGGCAGATCACGTCGGCCCCCATCTCGGAAACCGAACGAAGCTTGCGGCCTGCGACGGCCAGAGCCGCAGATTCATCCACCGGAAGCACAGGTCCCCCGCAGCACAGTTTTTTCCCTTCATAATCGACACAGGAAGCACCGGTAAGCCCGACGATCCTTTCGATCGTCGACGGATCCTCGACATTTTCGAAGTCCTCGTGCAATTCCGAAGGTTTAAAGTAATGACAGCCATAGTGCACCGCCACCTTCAAACCTTCAAGCCTTTTCGTACACGCATCAACGATCGCCCCGGGACCTGTTTCCTCCAGAAGGATCCGGGCGAAATGCCGTACCTTGACCCCGCCCCGGTACCGGAGCCCCACCCTGGCAAGGGATTCGTTCACCAGAGCAAGGGTTTCGGGATGTTCGTAGAAACGATGTGAAGCCTCCATCAGCTGCGCCCCGCAAGAACTGCACAAAACACACAGATCCGTGCCGGCCTGTTCAGCCAAAGCGAGATTGAAGGCGGCGAGTACATCGGAAGCATTCCTGTCGCTTGAGCGCACCGGGAACCCGCAACACATGAATCCATCCAGGTCCTCGAGGGTTATGTTCAATTTTTCGGCTGTCCTTCGGGCGGACATCTCGTAATTTCTGCCGCGGGCAGGGATGGTGCAGCCTAAAAACAACGAGTATTTAGATCGAGAGGTTTTGTCGTTCATGGATTTCCCCTCTTCCGTGCCTCTGGGACCGGCCCACTTGATTCCTGGTCCTGCGGGAAAAGTGCAGTGGAGGCCTCGCACGAAACGGGCAGCTCGGGAAGACCGGCTTTCAAACGTTTCTTGTTGTCGAATTCATCAATGGGATAAATCCTCCCCCCGCCCTTCACAACGGTATCCCGCTGAAGTCGAACCCCCGGCGGAGCATGGCCCTCTGCATACGCAAGATTCTTCAGAAGCGTCATAAAATCGGTTATAGGGACCTTTTGCGGGCAACGCTCCTGGCAGGCGTAACAACCGGTGCACAACCAGATTTCGCCGCTCTCGAGCACGGCGGCCTTGAACCCATAGGCGGCCTTCCGCACTATCTTAACCGGATCGAACGAAGGTTTCACAAGCGTGACCGGACAGCTGACGGTACAGGTACGGCATGTGAAGCAGGCCCATATAAGCGCCGTTTCCGGCCTTTCGGCCAAAGTGGAAATAAACTCCGAATCCGATCCTGTAAAATCCATTGGTTCCATACGGCTCTCCCCCGATCAAAAAAACCTTTATCAACCGCTACATAATAACTATAATATAGCCGCGATGCAATCGATATCTTTTTTCATCATGCCCCGGGATGAAAATATCGTATCAACCAACCCGGGCGACATTGTCGGCGCAGATGGAGAAGATCTTCTGGCGTTGAGCCTTAAGCTTTGAGCTTTCTTTAATAACAAAGGAGATAAATTTTGTGCGAAAAGATAACGGGCTCTGTGATGGTGGTGGGAGGTGGGATTGCCGGGATGCAGGCGGCGCTGGATCTTGCTGATTCGGGTTACTATGTTCACCTGGTTGAGAAGTCGTCTGCTATCGGCGGTGTGATGAG
>DSCZ01000446.1 GCA_011048855.1 Desulfobacteraceae bacterium
ACCTGGAAAACAGTCGATACCGACGCCGACGCCGATAGGAGAGGTGCGGGGCAGGCCAGAATTTCATTTCGGCACTCCAGAAAGATCGATGGCGATTACGACAACGACAACCGTTCCGCTTACGCTCCACTGACAACGAGTGAACTCGAGGCGAATAAAGGCCGGGGCGGGGACGTCGCTCCTACAGAACATTAAAACCAAAATCCAGCTCGGCAGTGTGGGAGCACTTTGTAAGTGCGATTGTTGTCCGCAACTGGGTGTAACGATAAGGATATCGCGGATACAATCCGCTCCCACAGATTCAGGGCACGACGGCGATAATCTTTTAATGGGCGTTGACAAACATGTGCTGCCCTTGTATGATGCCGAAACTATATCAGGATATCTTGATTAACTGATATAGTTGAGAGAAAAAATTGCCATGATCGACAAAAACAAAAATCCGGTTGATTATTTCAAAGCGCTTGCTGATGACACCAGGGTCCGCCTTATAAACGTGCTTTCGGACCGTGAATTAAATGTCAACGAGCTGGTGGCTATTTTTGAGATGGGTCAATCTCGAATAAGCCGTCACCTCAAGATTCTTGCCGATACCGGGCTGGTGACCGTTCGCAGGGACGGGCTATGGGCGTTTTACCGAGGAGCGGATATAGATCAAAAAGTTTTCTCGGCCGTAGCCCCTCTGGTGAAAACACATCCCCGCTACCGGGAAGATGTCGATAAGGCCGACGCCGTATTTCGGATGCGAGAAGAGGAGTCAATCCGGTTTTTCGATGCAATAGCTGAAGATTGGGATTCGATGAAGAGGAACATCATCGGTGCCTTCGATCTTACCGCCCGGATTTCAGAGAGGATTCCCCGCTGTAAAGTAGCTGCGGATCTTGGCTGCGGCACCGGCGACCTGCTGCCCGCGCTTCTGACTTCCGCCGATAAAGTCATCGGTATTGATAATTCACCCGAAATGCTGAAAAAGGCTTCCAGGCGCTTCCAGGGGGAGGAATCCCGCGTGGACCTGAGAATTGGGCAGATCGAACATTTACCGCTCCGAGATTCGGAGGCAGGAGCCGCGGTGATAAACATGGTTTTACATCACCTGGCTTCACCATCGGAAGGAATCTTCGAAAGCGCACGGGCTCTCGAAAAAGGCGGAGAACTTATCATCGTGGATCTCGAAAAACACCAAAATGAATCGATGCGCTCCCGCTATGGAGACAGATGGCTCGGTTTTTCACCGGACCAGATTAAACAATGGGCCCGCGAGGCAGGATTCAGCGTTGTCGAACAAAGATCCTTCCCGTTGCGACGACGGTTGAAGGCGCTGTTTTACCGCCTGGCGCTCGAGCCTGAATAAACATATTTTTTGCTTTGAAAGGAGAACTAAATGAAATCACAAGACTTTTTATTCACATCGGAATCCGTCACCGAAGGCCACCCGGACAAAGTGGCGGACCAGATTTCAGATCATATCCTGGACGAAGTCCTGAAACAGGATCCGAAAGGACGTGTCGCCTGTGAGACCCTGGTGACAACCGGGCTGGCGATGATCGCAGGTGAAATCACCACCACCGCGTATGTTGACATGCCCGAGGCGGTCAGGGAGACCATCAGGGAAATTGGGTATAAGAATTCTTCGATGGGATTCGACTGGGAGACCTGTGCGGTTATTTCAACCATAGACAAGCAGTCTCCGGACATCGCAGTAGGCGTAAACGGCCAGGGGCTGTTCAAGGAACAGGGGGCGGGAGACCAGGGATTGATGTTTGGATACGCCTGCCAGGATACACCCACGCTCATGCCCATGCCGATTTACCTGGCTCACAGGCTCACACGCCGGCTCGCTCATGTGCGAAAAAGCGGGCAGCTTCCGTGGCTCCGGCCCGACGGAAAAAGCCAGGTTTCCGTGGAATACAGAGATGGAAAGCCTTTCCGGGTTCACACCGTCGTGATAGCCGCGCAGCACACCCCCGATATAGACTACGACACCCTCCGGGAAGCGATCGTAGAAAAAGTGATCATGGAAGTGATTCCCCGGGACATGCTTGACGATGACACTCAGTACTTCATCAATACGACAGGCCGTTTCGTGGTCGGGGGTCCTATGGGTGACTGCGGTTTAACCGGCAGGAAAATCATCATGGACACCTACGGCGGCTTCGGCTACCACGGCGGTGGTGCATTTTCAGGGAAAGATCCTTCAAAGGTGGACCGCAGTGCGTGCTACATGTGCCGCTACATTGCGAAAAACATCGTTGCCGCCGGGCTTGCTGAAAAATGCGAAATCCAGGTGGCCTATACGATAGGCCGCGCCGAACCGGTATCGGTGCTGGTAGGCGCCTACAGCACGGGCGTAATCTCCAGCCATGAATTGACCGAAATCGTAAAGAAACAATTCGATCTGAGGCCCGCGGCGATCATCGAAAGGCTTGACCTGCTGCGTCCCATATACAGAAAAACCACCAACTATGGGCACTTCGGCCGTGAGCTGCCGGAATTCACGTGGGAAAAAACCGATGCCGTGGACGATCTTAAAAATGCCGTAAAATAAAAGGGAAGGAAGGTTTAAGAATATGAATTACGATATCAAGGATATTGGTCTGGCGGCCAAAGGTCGCCTGCGTATAGAATGGGCGGAAAAAAGCATGCCGGTCTTGAAAATGATCCGGGAGAGATTTTCCGTCGAAAAGCCTCTGGAAGGCAAGCGGATTTCAGCGTGTCTTCATGTAACCACCGAAACCGCGGCACTGCTCAAGACCCTGAAGGCAGGAGGGGCCGACGCGGTGGTATGCGCATCGAACCCGCTGTCGACCCAGGACGATGTGGCCGCCTCCCTGGTGGAGGACGAAAAAATCCCGGTCTTCGCCATAAAAGGCGAAGATCACAAAACTTATTACAGTCATATCCTCTCGGCGCTCAAACACGCGCCCCATATCACGATGGACGACGGGGCCGACCTTGTGAGCTCTCTTCATTTCATCGCTTTAGGAAAGTGGAACGAACTCGAGCCTACGGTCAGGGAATGGGGGAGGGGACTTCCCGACAGGGAAAGGGAAAAATTTCTCAGACAGGTCACGGGAGGAACCGAGGAGACCACCACCGGCGTGATCAGGCTCAGGAGCATGGAAAAAGACGGAGTGCTCCAGTTCCCGATTATCTCGGTGAATGACGCCAACACAAAGCACCTGTTCGACAATCGCTATGGAACCGGTCAAAGCACAATAGATGGAATGATCCGGGCAACTAACCGGCTTCTCGCCGGAAGCACTTTTGTTGTAAGTGGCTATGGCTGGTGCGGCAGAGGCGTTGCCGTGCGGGCTAAAGGCCACGGTGCCCACGTGATAATCTGCGAAATCGATCCCCTGAAAGCGCTTGAAGCCGTGATGGATGGATTCCAGGTGATGCCGATTGCAGAAGCTGCGCCTCTCGGGGATTTTTTCTGTACCCTTACCGGGGACATGCACGTGATACGGCCCGAACACTTCCTCGTCATGAAAGACGGCGCTATCGTAGCCAATTCCGGACACTTCGACGTTGAACTGGATCTTCCAGGCCTTTCAAAGGTGACTGAATCCAAACGTACAATCAGGGATTTCGTGGAAGAATACCATATGAACAACGGTAAAAGGGTCTACATCCTGGGTGAAGGCAGGTTGATAAACCTTGCGTCAGCCGAGGGACATCCCTCGAGCGTCATGGACATGAGCTTCGCCAACCAGGCCCTGTCCGCTGAACATATGGCCGCAAATCACCAGGAAATGGAAAAAAAAGTCTACCCGGTACCCTCAGAAATCGACGAAGAGATCGCCAGGTTGAAACTCGAAGCCATGGGAGTAAAAATTGACGTGCTCACCGAGGAGCAGGAAAAGTACCTCTCCTCCTGGGAACTCGGGACATAATAACCGACACGCGTTGGTCGTCCGGAAACACCGGATAAACAAAGCGCACCGAAACCGATGCAGATGCATCGGTTTCGGTGCCTTTCACTCTTGTCCTTTCCCTTCCCGATGTTTATTTCTTCCTTTTAAATCAAGCCCTTTGCCCGTCCAACCAATTTCCTCGATCATGGCACGAATTGTGTAGTGGGGATAGTTGTTATCAGTTGTCTGTTATCAATTATTAGTTAGTGTGCATCCGGAAATGCCGGATGGAAACTAGTTATTGGTTGTTGGCTATTCGTTGCAGGAACGCCGTTCGGACATGACGCGATTAAAAAGCGCTCCCACAGATTCCGATACCGATGAAAAAAATCTCTCTTTTCCAAATTTACTTCTCTCCGCCATGTTTCAACGTCCGCTCGTACTTTTGTTTCTAGCCACCGCCGCCGGGATCACGGCCGGCCACCATCTGCACGGCTACCTGCATGAGGCAGCCGCGTTTTTATGGTTGGTTCCGCTGCTTTTAACCGCACCGTCAGCCGTGGTTCGCTCCGGCAGGTGGCCCTGGCTGATCTGCGGAGCCTTCTCGGCCGGGCTGGCACTGGATGTTTCCCTTCATCAACCGTCAACGCTGGCGGAAATTGCAGCAAAGCGCGGCGTTCACAGGATCGAAGCCACGGTTTGTGAGCCGCTGGCTGACTACCGCAGATACCGTCGAACAATCATCCTGGTTCACAGGATTTTCGTCGAAAATACCCCGGTGAAAGTTGAAGAATATGTTTTATTTAAAATCTACGGCCCGACTCCGTCCATGCATCCCGGCGATGGCCTGGAACTCCGGGTGCGCTTGTCTCCTTTCAAAAATTTCAACAACCCCGGAGGCTACGACTACGCGGGGAGAATGGCTCTCAAGGGCATTGCCTGCAGCGCCTATCAAGTCAGCGGACATAAGATAAAAAAGACAGAGGAAGGTCGACTTCCGGTTTTCCGCAGTATGATCGAAAAAATCCGGAGACCGGTAAGAGATCTTTATACAGACAAACTTTCACCCGGAAAACCCAGGGCGCTTCTTCGAGCCTTGATCCTCGGCGAAAAACAGGAGCTCGAAAGAGAGGTCAGGAATTGTTTCGCACGGACGGGCCTGGGGCATGTACTCGCTGTATCCGGCCTTCATATAGGGCTTGTCGGCTGGACCGCCTTTACCCTGGCGATGAAATTGATCACCGCCTCCTACCGCCTTTCGCTCGCGGTGGTTGCAGCAAGATGGGCCGCCCTGCTCTGTGCATTTCCAGTGATCATGTACACGTGCCTTGCAGGTTTTCAAATATCGAGCCGTCGAGCGATGATAATGGCATGCACCTATCTTGCCGCGCTGTTCATCGGCCGAAGGAAAGATCTCTGGTCCACGCTCGCCCTGGCAGGTTTGATCGTCGTCGTGACGGATCCCCACAGCCTGTTCACGGTATCCTTCCAGCTTTCGTTCACTGCCGTCGCAGGGATCATCTGGCTTGCACCGATCCTGATAAAAGCAGCCAACCCGGTCGTCAATGCCGTGCCTGCGGGCTTTCCGCGTACGGCCCTATCCTATATAACCGGACTTGCCGCTTTAACGATTACTGTCACTGTGTTCCTTGCCCCGCTTCTCGCCCATTATTTTCAACGACTTTCACTCATCTCGCTTCCGGCGAACATGACCGTAGTGCCCCTGCTGGGCACTTTTGTCGTACCGTCCGGACTTTTATCAGCGTTTGCAGCCCTCGTCTACCCGCCGGCCGCCGGCATGATAGCCCGGTTTGCCGAAGCTGGAGTTCAAGCACTGATTCACCTGGTCCAATTCTGGGATTCCTTTGCCTTTACCTCGGTCTATGTACCGGTGCCGAACCGGGCCGAAGTCCTTCTCCTCTATGCATTGATCTGTTTTACAATCCTTTCTGTGCGCCACCCCAGAGCCCGAATAATGCTGATCGCAGCGGTCGCGGTTTTCATCTTCGATGCCGCGTACTGGACATACAGGCTTCATTTCAACAGCGACTTGAGAATCACTTTTCTTGATGTAGGTCACGGCAACGCGGCGGTAATCGAAATGCCCCGAGGAACCAGGATGGTCGTCGACGGAGGAGGCTTCCCCGGGGGTGGCTTCGACACTGGGGAAATGTTGATTGCACCATTTTTAAGATCCAGAAAAATCATGTCCGTCCACTACCTGGTTTTGAGTCATCCCCAGACGGATCATTTCGGGGGGCTCCAGTTCATTGCAGACCACTTCGGACCCGGAGAACTCTGGTATAACGGCATCCACTCTCCTCTTTCTTCCTACAAAAACCTCATGCTCACCCTGGATAGGAGCGGCACCGCTCTTCGTGCCCCTCCTGAACTACCGGAGTCCTTTCTGATCAACGGTGTAAGGATAGAAATACTCCATCCCCGGGATATCCCGGATTTATCATTGGCCACGAATGATTCTTCGGCGGTCAACAATACGTCGCTTGTTATGCGGGTATGCTACCAGGGATCCTGTATTCTATTCACCGGAGACATCGAAAGGGAGACAGAAGAGCTGCTCACAGCCGAAATACCCGATTTGCTTTCAAGCCTGGTCCTGCTGGTGCCGCACCACGGGAGCCGTTCATCCAGTACTCCTGCTTTCCTGAAGGCGGTCTCCCCTCAAGCCTGCATTGTATCGGCTCGAAACAGGGGGCATAGTTCCGTTGCTTCACGACTGGAGGCACTCGATGTTCCGATTTTCCGGACCTCCGAACAAGGAGCGGTGGAAGTGACGATAAATCGGAAAGGCTGCTGGATTAAACCCTTTATTACCGTTGGGGGGGGTTGCGCAGGGTGCAGGTTATCCGTTATCTGTTATCAGGGAAAAAGATTAAATTCGAAATTCGAATATCGAAATCCAAAACAAATTAAAATATTTAAATTCAAAGATTAAAAAAACTTTTCTCAATAGATAACCGCCAACACCATTGAGCTGTTTTCACGCCGGCAGAAGATCAAGGCGATTGCGTTGACAGATCCAAGAGATACAGGATAGACTTAATAATCCTTGTAAGCGATGCAGGTTGATTTATGCCGGAAAGATGGAAACGTCATTACGAATCCAACAGAACGACCGTGGAAAAGGCTCTCGAAACTGTGCGCAGGGGAGCCAAGGTTTTCCTGGGGACCGCCTGCGCGGAGCCCCAGCACCTCGTACAGGGCCTCATGAGCCGTGCGGGAAGCCTCCACGATGTTCAGATACTTCATTTCGTCACCCTCGGGCGCAAGCAACACGCAGACAAACGCTTCGACACCCGGTTTCGCCATAACGCGTTCTTCGTCGGACCTGACACCAGGGATGCAATTAACAAAGCCCAGGCGGACTATACTCCTGTTTTCATATCAGAAATCCCCGACCTTTTCCGGCGGCGCATCGTTCCGATAGATGTGGCTCTCGTACAGACATCCCCCCCGGATGCCCATGGATTCGTAAGTCTCGGGATCTCGGTGGACATCGTCAAAGCAGCGGTGGAATCAGCCGATGTCGTGATAGCACAGGTGAACAGGATGATGCCCCGAACCCATGGAGATACATTTATACCGTCCGGGAAAATCGATTTCATAGTTGAACACGACGATCCGCTGGTGGAGTTCGAATATCCGGCACCAAACGAAATCGGGAGCAAAATAGCCCGCAATGTATGCAAACTGGTCAACGACGGGGATACCATTCATGTCGGTTTCGGTCACATCCCTTACGGTGTTTTCAGTTGCCTCCACGACAAAAAGCATCTCGGCATTCACACGGAAGTACTCTCCGATGCGGTGATAGACCTAATAGAAGGCGGCGTTGTGACCGGTGAATTCAAGTCGCTTCATCCGGGAAAGGTTGTGTGCAGTTTCTGCATCGGCACAAGGAAAATGTATGATTATGTCCATGACAATCCACTGATCTCCTTCTACCCGGCCGATTACGTATATAATCCTCGGGTCATAGCCCGGAACGAGCGTATGGTATCCATTGGAAGCGCCCTTGAAGTGGATTTGAGCGGGCAGATCTGCTCTGAGTCCCAGGGCATTCATTTCCACAGTGGAATAGGTGGAAGGCTCGATTTTATCAGGGGGGCCGCGATGTCCCGGGGAGGTAAATCGATCATTTGCCTGCCTTCCACAACTAAAGACGGCCGGCGGTCCCGTATCGTCAGCCATTTCGAGGGAGGCGCCGGCGTCGTTGCAACCAGGGGAGACGTTCAATATGTGGTCACCGAATACGGGATCGCCTATCTTCACGGAAAATCCATCAGGGAAAGATCGATGGCTTTGATAAACATCGCTCATCCCCGCTTTAGAGGGAGGCTGCTGGAAGAGGCCAAGAAGCGGGCCTACGTCTTCCCGGATCAAATCCTCATCGATGCGGAAACCCACCGTTACCCTGAAGAAGAAGAGGCCAAAGAGCGACTCACCGATCATACGGTGGTTACATTGAGACCGATCAAACCGACCGACGAACCGCTGCTGCAGGATTTTTTCTATTCGCACTCCGATGAAACAATCTACAGGCGTTATTTTCGTTCGGTTCGTTCCATGCCCCATTCAACGGCCCAGACTCTCGTCAATGTAGACTACCACTCCAGGATGGCCTTCATCGCGACCCTGGGAGCGATAGGTTTCGAGCGGATCATCGGGGTGGGCCGGTATGCGGCCGAACCCGATCTTCCAGGAATGGTCGAGGTGGCGTACACAATCCACGAAAACTATCAGGGGCTGGGCCTCGGTACCCTGCTTCAAAACCACCTGGAAAATTATGCAAAACGGAAAGGTTTTGCCGGGGTATCAGGCTATCTGTTCCGCGACAATGCACCGATGCTGAAACTCTTCGCAAGGGGCGGAGTCTTTCACCAGGAAAGTCTCGAAGACGGGCTGATCCGGGTGTGGCGCCGATTTGAACAACAATGCCCAAACAGCCATTGAACATCTTCGTCTGCCAGGATTGCGGCTACCGCAGCGTTAAATGGCTGGGACGCTGCCCGGATTGCGGCAACTGGAACAGCCTGGCCGAAGAAGCGACCGCACAGCGCATACCCGGAAACCGCAAGCGCCCTGCCGCAACTGCAAAAACCATCGAAGAAATCGATCCCGCCCCCGAGCCCAGGCTTGCCTCCGGGTTGTCCGAATTCGACCGCACACTCGGTGGAGGGCTGGTTCCAGGCTCGGTGGTGCTCATCGGGGGGGATCCCGGGATCGGAAAATCAACCCTGGTCCTTCAGGTACTTGACAGACTTGCAAGGACCGGAAGACCGGTACTTTATCTTTCCGGGGAAGAGTCCCCCCAGCAGATAAAACTGCGGGCTGAAAGATTGTCCGTCCGATCCCCGGACCTCTTCATACTCTCCGCGACCTGCGTTGAAGAAATAATCGATGAAATCAAGAGGCTTTCCCCTGAAATCTTAGCCGTTGATTCGATCCAGACAATCTACACGTCTGATCTTTCGTCGGCCGCAGGCAGCGTCGGCCAGGTAAGAGAATCGGCCGCAAGATTCATTGATTTCGCGAAAAACTCCGCTGTGCCGGTTTTCCTGGTGGGCCATGTCACGAAAGAGGGCGCTATCGCCGGGCCGAAAGTTCTGGAGCATCTCGTGGACACCGTCCTTTATTTCGAAGGCGACCGGGGACATGTGTACCGTGTACTGCGGGCGGTCAAAAATCGCTTCGGTTCAACAAATGAAATCGGCGTTTTCGAAATGAAGGACAGCGGTCTGGCGGAAGTTTTGAACCCTTCCGGGATATTCCTGGAGGAACGCCCCCGGGACGCAGCAGGCTCCGTTGTCGTCGCCTGCGTGGAAGGAACCAGGCCGCTCCTGGTAGAGATACAGGCCCTTGTCGGCGCGAGCCCCCTCGGAACTCCACGGCGGACATCGCTCGGCGTCGACCACAACCGGATCTCTCTTCTCTCCGCAGTCCTTGCAAAAACCCTTAAAATAGAACTCGGCACCCAGGATATCTTCATCAAAGTTGCCGGCGGTATGAAAGTGGAAGAGCCGGCGGCTGATCTGGGAATCGCAGCCGGCCTTCTTTCCAGCTTTCTTGGAAAACCACTGTCCCAGGACCTGGTGCTTTTCGGAGAGGTTGGGCTTGCCGGGGAAGTGCGCGGTGTGTCACAGCCGGAGCTCCGTCTAAAAGAAGCATGCAAAATGGGATTCCGCCGTTGCCTGATGAGCCGCCGCAACCTCGAAGGAGTAAAGAATGCTTCCGGCATGGAACTGACGGGCATCTCCTCGATGCAGGACCTGTTCCGATGCCTTTTCAAGCCCTTTCCCTGAAACCCTGGTAACAATGACCTTGAATAGACCATGCGTCCATGCTATCTGTTTTTGGATGCAAACCCGGCATCGATAAACCGGTGAACGCCTGGAAACCCGAGAGAAAAACCGATCCGGCCCGTGATGTCTCGAGACGAAACCGGATCGCGGCAAAAAGAAACCCAATGATTTTGACAATTTCCAAGTCTTTCAGGTATGAACGTGAAATCAAGAAAAGCCGTTTCGTTGCAAACGCCTTTCATGCCGCATCGACCGCACGGGCGATGGAATTTGTCGAACGCATAAAAGATCCTCAAGCCTCACACAACTGCTGGGCCTACCGCATAGGCGGCGAATACAAATTCTCCGATGATGGAGAACCCGCAGGCACAGCCGGAAGACCCATCCTGGGTGCGATCGAGAAACAGGGGCTTGACAGGGTAGTAGTCGTCGTGACCAGATATTTCGGGGGGATAAAACTCGGGGCCGGAGGCCTTGCCCGGGCATACCTCGGCACCGCAGCCGAATGCCTTCGTTCAGCGGATAAACAAAAGATTTTGGACTATCTAACCGTGAAATTCGAAGCGGATTTCGATGCGACGGGAAGTGTCCACGCGGCGGTCGAAAAACAGGGCGCCCGGATGGTTGGAGAAAGATATACCGAATCCGGAATAAACGCGGAGATAGAAGTAGAGGAAAACTCAGCGGAATCTCTCAGGACGGCCCTTCTCGAAGCCACAAGGGGTAAAGGCGTTTTCACGATTCGATCACGCAGCCGCAACCAGGCTGAGGGCGAGAAAAAATGATTCGAGTGACCGAGAGGATTGGAATTCCGGAAGAAGAAATCACTGTGAGCTTCGTAAAAGCCTCCGGTCCCGGGGGCCAGAATGTGAATAAAGTAGCCACGGCCGTGCAATTAAAATTTGACGTGGCCAATTCCCCTTCCCTCCCGGAATCCGTACGGAAGCGTTTGAAAGTCATGGCAGGCTCAAGGCTTACATCCGAAGGCGTCCTGGTAATAGACGCCCGCAGGCACCGCACCCAGGCCCGGAATCGAAAAGACGCAGTCGAAAGGCTCATCGAGCTGATTCACAAAGCCGCCCAAACGCCCCGCGCCCGCCGCCACACGAAACCCACGGCCGCTTCACGCAGGCGGCGTCTTGAAAACAAACGGAGCCGCGGGATGCTTAAAAAGCTCAGGCACCAGCCTGCCGGTTCAGCGGAATAAAAGGTTATATACTGGGCTCCGTCGGCGACATCTACGACTTTTCGGCCTCCAGTGGGCGGACCGAGAGCACCGGGCACGGGGACTGTCTGACCAGCCTGTCGGTATTTGAACCCACAAACAATGTCTCCACGAGGCCTCGTCCGCGGACACCCACGGAAATTAAATCAATATCGTTTACCAGTGCATATTTTACCAGTTCTTCATCAGGCCGTCCCGCTACCAGGGTTATCACCGGCCTGCACCAGTTTCTGGCCTCGGCCGGGACCATTTGTTCAAGTTTCTCACGCATCTGAACCGCCACATCGGATCGAATATCTTCCAGCACCTCCTGCCGGGTGCGGATGACATCCTTGTATTCAGACCACTCGAGAACATGAACCAGATGTAGTTCGGCTTCGAATTCCTGGGCGAGGTTTACCGCATGCTGCACCGCCAGCCCCGAAAAAGGGGAAAAATCACATCCTACGAGTATCCTTTTCAGTCTAAACCTGCTCTTATTGTCCCCGCCCTCGGCGCCCCTGATCACCATCAGCGGACAGGCAACGACACGCATGAGCCTCTCGGTCACCGAACCCAGTAAAAACCGCTTGATGCCCGCCCTTCCGTGTGTTCCCGACACCACGAGCCCCACCCGTTTTTCGCCGGCTATCCGGGCGATCTCATCCGCCGTGTGTCCTATGGTAACTACAGGCTCCCACTTAAGCTCAGCATCTCCTATCAACTCTTCCATTTGATCACGGGCGTAAGCCATGGATCGGCGCTCCAGCTGAACCGGATCCGGGTTGGCCTCCCCATACATTCCCGCGAAAGGGACGTCCACCACGTGGCAGACATAAAGAAACGCATTCAGTTCGTTCGCCAGCGCAATCCCGTAACGCACCGCAGCGACCGAACAATCGGAAAAATCCGTCGCACAAAGTATTTTTTGTATAGGTACACGCATGCGCTTCCCTCCTCTTGCCCAGAACCCACCATTAGAATATCAATCTGGCCTCCTAAGGGCTGACGGCGACCCTTGCCGGCACCGCCGTCGAATGCTTTATGCTCGGAGAAAAAACCGTGCCGGCCGGTTAAAAGAGAATCTTGTCCAAGAAGTCCTTGGTTCTTTCGGTTTTAGGATTTGTAAAAAATGTTTTGTCGGTGCCCCGTTCGATAATCCGCCCCTCATCCATGAATATAATCTCGTCGGCCACTTCGCGCGCGAATCCCATCTCGTGGGTTACCACAGCCATGGTCATGCCTGATTTGGCAAGATCGATCATGACCTCCAGGACCTCTTTGATCATTTCAGGATCCAGCGCCGAGGTGGGCTCGTCAAAAAGCATCATCTCCGGGTCCATCGCCAGGGCTCGTGCTATTGCGACTCGCTGCTGCTGCCCGCCTGATAGGTTCCCCGGATACTTGTCCGCCTGTTCGGGGATGCCGACGCGCTCCAGAAGTTCCATGGCGCGTTTTGCCGCATCCCTGGACGGGATCTTTTTAACTTTAATCGGTGCTATCGTTATGTTGTCGATGACCTTCAGGTGCGGGTAAAGCTCGAATCGCTGAAAAACCATGCCCATTTTCTGACGGAGCTTGATGAGGTCGGTCGCAGGATCCTTCAGAGAAACACCGTCGACAATGATGTCCCCCTCCTGGTATTTTTCTAGTCCGTTCAAGCACTTGAGAACCGTACTCTTGCCCGAGCCCGAAGGCCCGCAGATAACGACGACCTGACCGCGCTCTATGGTCTCGGTTATATTGTCGAGAACCTTGAAGTCCCCGTACCATTTGCTGACATTTTTAATCTCTATCATTGGGCATGCCCTCTCTTTGCTTCGAGCCTCTTGCTCAACTTGCTCATCGCGAAACACACCAGGAAATAAACGACCCCCACAAACGCATACAGTTCGAGGCTTCTCATTTCACGCGCATCCACGATAGACGCCGAACGCAGGAACTCCTTAAGCCCTATCACATAGGCTAGGGAAGTATCCTGAAATACAACCACCGCCTGGGTCAACAGGGACGGGACCATGTTACGCAAGGCCTGGGGGATTATGATATACCGCATCGTATTCTGGTAGTCGAATCCGGTGGAGTAGGCCGCCTGCATCTGGCCCGTGGAAATCGACTGGATCCCCGCCCTGACGATTTCGGCGAAATAGGCCGCTTCAAAAACTACAAACGCCACACAGGCGGAAAAAAAATCGCCCATCGGCCGACCCGCGATCAACGGCACCAGAAAATAGAACCAGAAAATAACCAGGATCAATGGAAGGCTGCGCATGATATTCACGAAAGCCGTGGCAGGATAATAAATGACCTTTATTGAACTCAACCGCGCCATTCCCACCAGTATCCCCAGCAGCAGTCCACCGCTTATCGCCACCAGTGCAAGCTGAAAGGTGGTCAAAAGCCCCTGCATCAGAAACGGCAGGTTATTCTTAATCACGACCCAATCGAAAGCGCCCATCGCCTCACCTCCCTCCCGACCGCGTGATCAGGCCGGGCACGGCCAGCCGTTTCTCGACAAGCCCCATCAGGAACACAACAGCAAGCGTTATGCCCATATAAACCAGGGAGGCTGCGGTGGTGGCCTCGATGCCCTGAAAGGTGTACGCCTCGATCTGCTGGCTCATGAATGTGGTTTCAAGTACCCCGACGGTCATCGCAAGCGCGGTGTTCTTGAACACGGTCAGGCATTCAGCAGTCAGCGGCGGCATCACGATGCGCACCGCGTAGGGGATGATAATAAAGCGGTAGGTCTGGAAATGGGTGAACCCCGTGCTGAGCGCGGCAAAGTACTGGTCATGGGAGATGGACTGCATCCCGGCCCGGATATGCTCCGCCACACGCGACGAGGTATAGATCGACAGGCCCACGACCACGATCCAGAACTCGGAATCCGGCAAACCCCGGTAAAGCCACATTTCAATCGATTTCGGAAGAATCGAAGGGGCGGCGAAATACCAGAAAAACAACTGAACCAGAAGGGGAATGTCCCTGAAGACCTCGGTGTAAACTGCCCCGAAAATCCTGAGCGGACGAAACGGAGTCACCCGGAAAGTCCCGATGATGATACCGAGGGCCAAGGCAATGAACCAGCAGATGAGTCCGAGCCTGATGGTCACCCAGATGCCCTGAAGCATCCATTGCCCATAAGGTTCCGTCCAGATGATGGACCAGTTGAAATTATAGGAAAGCACAGCCAGCCTCCTCCGCCGAAGGGGTGATTAAAAACCGGACCGCACGGAAAATCTGAAAGTTCGCCGTGCGGCCCGAAGAAAGATCACGGCCAGGCCTGGAGTTTCATTAATGTTTCAGCTTCCTGTGTCATGGGATACGGCACCACCCCGTCAGGTCCGAACCATTTTTCATAGAACTGATGATAACGGCCGTCCTTGATCATCTTGATCAATTCGATGTTGATGAAATCGCGGAATTTGGAATCGTCCTCCGGAACGATGTATGCGTATGGGTCGTACGTAATCAATTCGCCCACCAGCTCGTATTCATCCGGATTTGGAGCCTTGGCCCTGAGCCCGGCGAGCAGGATACCATCGGTGCAGTAGGCGTCTATAATATCCTTCTGCAGAGCCAGCATACCCTGGGAATGCTCCTGATAGACCACGATATCGGCCGGCGGGTTAATCTTTCCCTTCTCATTCAGATCCCGGATCGCCTTTTCGTTTGTCGATCCCTGTGCGGCACCGACACGCTTACCGGCCATGTCCTTGTAACTCTTGTATCCCTTCTCTTTTTTCGCCAGAAGCTGTGTTCCGGTCAGAAACACAGTGATTGTAAAATCCACGGTTTGTTCCCTGGCAATCGTATGGGTCGATGAGCCGGCAACCATGTGCAGTGTGCGATTTGCGACCAGGGGGATACGGGTCTTCGGATTTATCGTCTTGAGAGTCAGTTTTATCGGTTTTCCGAGCTTCTCTTCGAGCCCCTTGTGTATTTCTTTGGCCATGTCCACACTGAAGCCCACATGTTCGTTCTTTTCATTGAAAAACCCGAACGGGATCGCACCATCACGAACTCCGACAATGAATTCCCCCTTCTTTTCGATTTCCTCGAGTGCGCCGGCATAAACCCCCGGAGCAAAACATAACAAAAGAATCCCTGCCACAACGCCGTAAAACAGTTTTTTCATGGCTTTCCTCCTTTTTTCTGTTTGTATTGCAAAATCTCCCTCATGGAAGACTACGAAAGATGAAGTTCCCGCAGCGAAGCCCCCCGGCGCGGCCGGAAACGGAAGGCACTACCTGGAGAACAGCCGATTCCGACGCCGATCGAAACCACCTGATCATTACCCATTCAAGATTTCATTCATATACGCATACAAAGCCGGAGATCCCCCCGTGTGGATAAACAGAATTTTTTCATCCGCTCTAAAGTACCCTTTACGCACAAGGTCCAGTAGACCTGCCATTGTTTTCCCGGTGTAGACCGGGTCCAGCAGAATTCCTTCGAGCCGCGCCAGAACCCGAACGGCCTCGGCCATTCCGGCAGTGGGCAACGAATAGCCCGGGCCGACATAATCTCCGAAGCATTCCACATTCTCCCGCGGCAGATCCCCTCTGACTCCCACGAAGGCGCAGGTTTTGCGGGCCAGTTCGTAAACGATCTCCTCCTGGACTTCTTTTGTGCGGCTCACGTTGATCCCCACGATCGGGATGTTGCTGTTGTTGCCGAAAAAACCCGTCACCAGACCCGCGTGGGTCCCGGCGCTGCCGCTTGCACAAACCACACGGTCAATCATCAGTCTTTCATCAAAGCACTGGCGGAGAATCTCTTCGGCGCATGCCACGTAACCAGTGGCGCCCAGAGGCGTTGAAGCCCCCCCCGGAATGATATACGGCTTACCTCCGGAGGCAGTGACTTCGTCGGCCACCTTCCGCATTTCAACCATCATATCCGAACCACCAGGTACGACGGTGATTTTTTCAACCCCCAGCAGTTTATAAAGAAAATTGTTTCCGCCCCCATCCGGGTTATAGCTTCCAGGGACACGTTCCTCGAGCACCAGTCGGCATTTCAACCCCTCAACCACGGCGGCCGAAAGAGTAAGTCGGCAATGATTGGACTGTACGGCGCCACAGGTTATCAGCGTGTCGCAACCCCGGGAAAGCGCTTCGGCCACGACAAACTCGAGTTTACGGGTCTTGTTGCCGCCCCCGCTCAGGCCCAGGCAGTCATCTCTTTTAATATAAATCTCCGGCCCTCCCAGATGAGCCGACAGCCTCGCCAGCCGGTGAATGGGAGTATAGCCGAAGGTGTAACGTCTGCGTGGAAATCTCGCCAGGTTCATGGTTGCGTCCTCCATTTGCACGCCCGCTTCAACCCGGGCGGTCCATCAATTCTCTGTTATAGTTATAATTTCAGAAAGATCCTTTGCTAGCTTAATTAAAACGCTCGAATACTTACGCTCTATTACATTCAACGGTGCCTCGGCAGAAGCAAAATCGAAACTTATAGCACCCATCACACGTCCGTTTTGATAATTCATCAACGGGGCTCCGATCGATACGAGTCCAGGAACATACTCTTCGTTGTTTACTGAATATCCCCTGCTCCGAACCCCTTCAAGCTCCGCTGCCAGGCAGTCCCTGTCGGTGATGGTCTTCTGCGTACAGGCCGACAAAGGCATCGTTTCAAAAACCTGGTCGAATTCTTCAGAACTGATCTGGGACAAAACCGCCTTCCCCATGGCGCGTGCATGAAGATCTCGGCTCACAAGCGGATGACGAAAAAAAACGGTGCCGGGCGCCTCACGGCGATAAAGCGCCAGGAGTTCAAGTCCGGACAACAGCGCCGAGTCGATCGTCATCTTCCATTTGCTGAACGTTTCGTCTATAAGCGGCTTGGCCGCCTGCAGCAACTCGAAACCATGTAGAAAATTGTAGCCGAGCACCAGGGTGTTGACACCCAGGCGCAAAGCCTTGCTTCTGGAATTCTTGTTGATATAGCCAAGTGATACCAGCGTGTTGACCAGCCGGTAGGCGGAAGTCTTGTTAATACCAATCATGCGGGATATTTGAGAAAGACTCAACCGAGTATGGTCT
This sequence comes from Desulfobacteraceae bacterium, assembly GCA_011048855.1. The sequence goes on from DSCZ01000446.1 coordinate 17,435, forward strand.
CTATCAAAAAGACTAAGAACTAAAAGTCCTTTTTCAAGAGTTTTCGAAAAATACTGATCTTTTGAATCAACCCCCATCAAGATCTCCGATGCCGTTACTATAACAGTAACATTGATAAGGCATGAAGAATTTTAGACCTTCTTCGGCCCCCTGTCAATCTAAAAGCAGGCGACAAAAAAAAGGAGGGCGTCTCATCACCGGGCGTCCCTCCTTCAAACGGGCATAACCACTTTATACCTGGTGTCCATCCGGAAATGCCGGATGGACACAGCGAAGTTTCCAGATCGGAAATGAGGCATTTTGTCCAAGATCAAGAAAATCAAGGGCTTGTGCGGAGACGTACTGGAGTACGTCGCACAAGCAAGCCCGCAGATTGACGAAGAGATTGGGCAAAAGGACCATTTCCGGATGGAAACTACCTGATAATATTCCTGTGTTTCCGAATAGAAACTATATGACTTTCACATTAGTAGCCGCCGGACCCTTTTGACCCTGCTCGACCTCGAAACTCACCCGGTCACCTTCATGCAGCGTCTTAAAACCGGTTCCGCTGATACCGGTATGATGCACAAATACATCCCCACCGCTTTCCTGCTCTATGAAGCCGTACCCTTTACGTTCATCAAACCATTTAACGATTCCATTTGCCATAATGGCACCCCCCTTTCCTTTGAGGATTATTTTTGTTTCAATCTTTAGGGTACCACTTTTTGCAAATGGATATTCCCTAGAAACGAAACCGGACCGCCTGTAAAGGCAAATCCTGTAGATTGATGCTATTATAAACCGGTTATTTTAGGAAATCAAGCGGTCAATTTCTTCTAAAGGCTTACTTTCGTTACGGCAAAACAAAAATATGATCGAACAGGGTCATATCGAAGAATTACAGCGGTTGCATAAATCTGCGTAACGTACTATCTTATTTAATTGATGCGGGCGCTGGAATGCCTTGCAGTCACCAACAAAACTTCCCGGTCTGAATTCCACCGAGCTCCTATCCTCGAGGAGGCAGCCATGACAACGGATATCCGTAGCAGACAACGGCTCAAAAGCCTTGAACGACATTTAAAAAAGGAAAACCCCATTCTTCTTGAAGTGGTTAAGATCTTCAAAGAACTCGACCGTTTCGCGAAACGTACAGGTTATCTCGGGAAAGACGAATCTTTCGCGTTCAGGGTGCCATGGTGGCCTTTGATCTCCATCCTGGGGGTATATTCATCCGGAAAGTCGACATTCGTCAACCATTTCCTCGACTATCCACTGCAGGCAACCGGCAATCAGGCCGTGGACGACCGGTTCACGGTCATCTGTTACACCGATGAAAATTCGGTCCGCGTGCTGCCGGGCCTGGCCCTTGACGGGGACCCAAGATTTCCCCTTTACCGCATAAGTGAAGCGATCGAAGACGTAGCGCCGGGTGAAGGCTCCAGGGTGGATGCCTATCTTCAGTTGAAAGCCTGCCCGAGTCAAAAATTGAGGGGGAAAATTTTGATCGACTCGCCGGGGTTCGACGCCGATGCCCAACGGACCTCGACATTAAGAATCACAGACAACATCATAGATCTTTCGGACCTTGTGCTCGTTTTTTTCGACGCCCGCCACCCGGAAGCCGGATCAATGCAGAACACGCTGGAACACCTGGTAAAAGGCACTATATTTCGCAAAGATTCCAATAAATTCATGTATATACTGAATCAAATAGACGCCACGGCCCATGATGACAATCCGGAAGAAGTCGTAGCCGCCTGGCACAGGTCCCTCGCCCAGTATGGGCTTACCGCCGGGAAAACCTATACAATTTTCAGCCCCTCTCATCCGTTTCCGGCTGAACACGAAATCCTCAAAGAACGCTTCGAACGAAAGAGAGATTCGGATCTGGACGAAATACACGCCCGGATAGAACAGGTGGGGGTCGAACGCTCTTACCGGATAGTGGGAATGCTCGAACAGACGGCCCGGATGCTCAGAGACGAAGCGGTCCCCAAGATATCCCGGTTCATCGCAGCATGGCGCAGGCTGGTATTGATCGTCGAAGGAGCAGCTGCAGGCCTCCTGGTAATTGTTTTCGCACTTCTGATGTTTCGGGATGCCCCTGGTTGGCTTCGCGGCGTCTTCCCTTCCCTGGGTGCGATCTTCGAACGGCCCGAGGTATCGCTTCCTGTTGCAGGGGTCCTGCTTATTTTGGCGGGTTACATCCATTTCAGTCTGCGTAGATGGGCGGCTAACCGCATATCCGCGAAAATGACCGCCGCGATTTCCGAGCCAGGGCTTCGCAGCCGTTATCAAAGAGCATTCAGAACAAACAGCAGGTGGTGGAGAAGTCTTTTTAACCGGCGGCCTTCGGGGTGGGGGAAAAAGGCACTGACCCGCATCGCCGAGGTGGAAGACGACGCCAAACGCCTGATACAAATCCTGAACGACGCCTACACCAACCCGTCCGGAGAAACCGAAGAAAGCCCGGCAAATGATTAGGATTCAATGTCAAGTGGACTCTGAAACCCTCCTGAAGTGATGGCCGTAGATAGCCAGGGTCACCGCGGTTGAAAAATGCTTCGGACGGTGAAGCAGCGTCCACAACAACAGGTTCCAGTACTGGAATCGTTCCTTTCCCAGTATCCCGAGCCGCAGTCCGGATCGGAAAAAAGCCAGAAGCCGCTGCGTTTCCAGGCTGATTTTGGCTTTGGGGCATTCGTATTCCGTAAGAAACGTCTTGATGCGGCGATAGTAGTTCCCGGGCGCATAAATGCTGGACAGGATCGTATGGTAACCCTCCTCGAGAGTATTCATGCCCATCAATGGTATGATGTTGGTGCTTTCATCGTTGTTCCCGGACATTGTGCCAAGCAGCCTGCATTCCTGTTTCAGGCGTTCATAAAGCCTCGTACCCGGGGGTGCCTGGAGCAGGCCCACCATCGCGGTAACAATGCCGCTTTTCTGGATGAATTCGATTTGTTTCTGGAATATGGAAGGCGTATCATTGTCGAACCCGACAATGAACCCCCCCTGCACCTGGAGGCCGCATCGCTGCATACATTTTACGCTGTCCAGCAGATCCCGGTTCGTATTCTGCTTTTTGTTGCATTCCGCAAGGCTGCCCTCATCGGGTGTTTCGATTCCGACAAAAACGGCGTCGAAACCGGCCTCAACCATCATTTCCATGAGATGGCGGTCGTCGGCCAGGTTGATCGACGCCTCCGTGTTGAAAGGCACACCTTTCTTTCCCTTCCTCCACTCGACTAATTCAGGCAGCAGGCTGGTAGTCAAATAATGCCGGTTTCCGATGAAATTATCATCCACGAAAAACACCTGGCCGCGCCATCCAAGAGAATATATTATATCAAGTTCACGTACGATCTGATCGGCTTTCTTTATTCTGGTGCGCCTCCCGAACAAAGCGGTGACGTTGCAAAAATCGCAGTCGAACGGACAGCCCCTGGAAAATTGCACGCTCATGGCGGCGTAGCGTTTCATGTCGACCAGTTCCCACAGAGGAGGCGGCGTCAACGTCATGTCCGCAAACTCCTCCGTTTGATAAAGTCTGCCCGGGCAGTCGTTTTCAAGGTCGCTGATAAAACGGGGAAGCGTAAGCTCAGCCTCATTCAGCACAAAATGATCCACATCAGGGAACCGTTCGTATTCGCTGGTGAACAGGGGCCCCCCGGCTACAACCTTGACCCCCGCCTTTCGGCATCTGGAAATTACTGCGGAGGCCGACTCGCTCTGAACAAACATCCCGCTGATAAATACAATGTCGGCCCATGCGAGATCGCTCTCCTTGAGAGCACTCACATTCAAATCCACCAGTCGTTTTTCCCATTGAACCGGAAGCATGGCCGCCACGGTAAGAAGACCAAGGGGAGGATAGGCCGCCTTCTTGCCGACAAAAGACAAGGCATGTTTGAAGCTCCAGAAAGTTGCCGGAAATTCGGGATGGACAAGTAAAGCTTTCATAATATCCTCCGAGCTCAAAGTTTTCTCAAACACCCGGCAGCGGCCAGTCCGCGCTTTTCATCCACGGCGGTGTTGGTCAACAGGGCGATCGCGAAAAAAACGAGGCAGAGAAGAACCGCCGCCTTCAATCCCACCTTCATCTGCAGGATACCGAGGCCCAGAATTCCAAAAACAGCGGCCAACTTGATCGTCATGCCCCAGAACCCGAAAAACTCGGCATGCCGGCCTTTAGGGGTCAACAGGCCGACCATGGCCCGCGCCGAAGACTGAGTGGCGCCCAGCCCCGTTCCCGCGGAACAGCCTACCGCGAGAAAAACATACTGAGGGTGCACCGGCGTCGAAAAAACAGCTCCGGCCACCCTCGCCACACCCGGCGTAAAATATATAAGCAGGACGGAAAAAATCCATAGAACCAGTGTAATGGCAAACGTTCGTTTGGCACCGATCCGATCCTGGATGTTGCCGAAAAAAAGCGCACCGGCCGCGGCGGTCACCTGGGTCAGAATGAACATGGTCATCTGGACCCCTGCACTCCACCTGATGACCTGGTCCCCAAAGATGAACGTGAAGCTTATTACAATATAAAGGCCGGCCATCGAGAAGAACAACGCCAGCAAAAAAACCGCCAGGTCCCTGAAACGCTTCACAGCGCCGATCGTCTCGGCCAGGCGTTGGAATCCTATTTTTACATATTCCGGGATTTTTTTCGACCTTACCGATATCTTTCTTTCTTTCAACCATAAAAAAGTCGGCAGGGCACCCACCAAAAAGAACCCGGCGGCAAGCGGGCCCACCAACCTGAGGCTCTGGAAATTCTGCACGCTTATCCCACCAAGCCCCAGAAGCACGACCCCTGTCGAACAAAGCCCACCTGCGTAACCAAGCGCCCATCCGAACCCGGATATGCGCCCCAACCTGTCCGGAGGCCCGAGTTCCGGCAAAAAACCCGCAATGAAAGCTTCGCCGATTGAATATGAAAAATTGGATATTACAATTAAAACCATAGCAGGAAACACCATTCCAGACAAAATAAAATAAAAGCAAGCCGTCGTTATTACTGTAAGCACGTAACTCGCAAAAAGAAACTTCTTTTTGGCTGCCGAATAATCCATCACCGCGCCGCAGAACGGTGCCACAGCCGCGCTTAACAAATAACTGACGCAGAGCGATACACTCCACAATAGATTACCCAGCCTGAAATCAGGACCGTCACCGACGATCACCCTGGTAAAGACCACGCCGAAAACAACCGTTATAATAAGAGTCGTGTAGGCCTGGTTGGCAAAATCAAACATAGCCCAACCGACTATTTCTCTATTATAAACGACTTTGTCTTTGAACATAGTAGTTCTTTCAAATAAAATTATGTTTTATACTAAAACATATCAGTTTTTTCCGTCAACTTAAAATACCACGGTTGAATACCATACCTGTCCATCCGCCCTTTCTCTTGACATGAAAGGGCAAAATGCCTATACTTTCGAGAAATCGGCAACCGGTTTCGTATTCGAAAACCGAAACTTAACGCCGGGTCCCGTGAATCAAGGATGGGTTTACATGTCCCGGCTTCTCCATCGTGTTATTGCCGTTCATCATTCAGCAGTACATGCAAGGCTCGAAGCATATAACGCCAACCCAAATCCAAAGGAGGGAAATTCATGCAATGGAGAAAACTTTTCATCGTAGCCGCAGTGGCAATGGGTCTGCTGGTATCCGCACCGCACGCCATCGCAAAAACTGATGTGCTTTTCGGCGGAGCATCCATCGTGGGAGTTTATTATCAGGTGGCCCTTCAAATCAGCAACCTGATGAATAAAAAAATGGGCGACACATACAACTTCATCGGAAGGCCCACAGGGGGGTCGGTATTTAATATCAACGCAATGATCAGGGAGACCTTCGATTTCGGCGTCGCTCAGTCTGACCGAAACTTTCAAGCATTTAACGGGCACGCCGACTGGGAAGGCAAAGCGGTGAAAAACCTCCGCAGCGTTTTCAGCATGCACCCGGAAACCGTGATGCTCGTAACCCGCAAGGACACCGGCATCAAGAAAGTCGAAGATATCAAGGGAAAGCGCGTGAATATCGGAAACCCCGGCTCCGGCCAGCGCTTCAATGCCGAGGAAGTACTCAAGATCTACGGCATTGATAAAGACAAAGACATCAACGCCGAAGGCCTGCAGCAGCATGAAGCCTCGAGGGCACTCGTCGACCGCAAGATAGACGCCTTCTTCTACACTGTCGGAAACCCGAGCGCCGCGATCGAAGAGCCGGCCCAGTCTGTGGACATCGTCATGCCCCCCCTTGATCACCCCCAGATAAAATGCCTCGCCGAAGACAAACCCTATTACATCTACACGAAAATTCCCGCCGGCACCTACAAAGGTGTGGACTATGACGTTCCCACCTATGCGGTCACCGCAACGGTGATTTCTCACGAAAAAGTCTCTGAAAAAATAGTCTATGACATGGTGAAAACCGTATTTGAAAACCTGGACGAACTCAGAGCCTCGCATGCGGCTTTCCGGCACCTTGACCCCAAGAAAATGCTGGAAGGATGTTCGGCTCCTTTCCATCCGGGGGCTGTCAGATATTATAAGGAAAAAGGCTGGATGTAATCCATGATGGTGAAGGGGCCGGAAGGCCCCTTCATTTTTCCGCCATAAAACCACCACAACCGGCTTCCGTTCTGTTTTGAACGCCTTTTGCCGGTTGGTTCCGTTTTAAATTGTGCTCCGGCCCGCCGGTTGCTTCGTTTCCTGGAAAAACGCCAATGAGCCAAACAGTTCAAAACTCTCCCAAAGACGATCCAAACCAATCAGTTCATTCAACTGCCAAAGCTGTCGAGGCCATTGTAGACAAGGCCGAATCGGGAGGGAGGAAGCCCGACAGCCGTTTTGCACAGGTCGCTATACCCATCCTGTGCATGGCATGGTCTTTCTACCAGATTGGAATCGCCTACAAACCGATTGATTCCCATGTGGCACGGGCCTGGCATCTGGCTTTTGCTCTTTTCCTGGCGTTTTTGCTTTTCCCGTCCCACGACCAGCACAACCCCCCATTCTGGGTCAGATGGTTTAAATATATTTTTCCATTCATCGGCAAATACTCGATCGTCCGGCGAATTCCGGTCCTGGACATATTGCTCGCAGCAGCGGCCGCTTGTGCGGCGCTTTTCATCTGGTGGGATTTTGACAAACTGGTCTGGCGGCAGGGAATACCCAGTACTTCGGATATAATCCTGGGCTCCATTCTTATCGTACTTTTGCTTGAAGGGGCCAGGCGGTCTCTCGGCCCCGCACTCGCGATCCTCGCAACGCTTTTTTTGCTTTACACGATAGTCGGACCTCACCTGCCCGAAATATTAAGACACAGAGGCGTCCCCCTGGACTTCATCATCAGCGATATGTATCTTACAACAACCGGTATATTCGGGGTTCCTCTGGGGGTTTCAACCGATTTCGTTTTCCTCTTCGTGCTTTTCGGGGCTTTGCTGGATAAAGCCGGGGGGGGGAAATACTTCATCGATATCGCGTTTTCCGCACTCGGAACCTTCCGCGGCGGACCAGCCAAGGCCTCTGTTATGGCCTCGGGCCTCACCGGCCTGGTTTCCGGTTCATCCATTGCCAACACAGTCACCACCGGCACTTTCACCATACCGTTAATGAAAAAAGTCGGCCTGCCGGGCTACAAAGCCGCGGCCGTGGAAGTTGCCGCGTCGACAAATGGTCAGCTCATGCCTCCGATTATGGGAGCGGCGGCGTTTATCATGGCAGAGATCCTGGGCATTCCCTACCTTGATGTCGTGCGTGCGGCGCTCCTTCCAGCTCTTATTTCCTATTTCGCGTTGTTTTATGTTGTTCACATTGAAGCGTTAAAACTAGGCCTCAAGGCCTTAAACCGAGATGAACTGCCTCCATTTTTCAGAACATTTATTCGAGGCAGCCATTTTCTCATCCCTCTCGGCGTTTTGATCGTCTATCTTGTCATCATGCGCCGGAGCCCGATCACCTCAGCGCTGCTGGCAATAGAATCTTTGGTGGTTATCATGCTTATCCAGCGGCCCGTCATCGTGTTCCTGAAAGCGGGAGTTGATGGAAAGGCAGGCACACTGGATCCTTCGTTCAACCTTAAAAAATCTCTTCTTAAAGCATTTTTGGCAGGTTTTGACGAAGTAAAAAACGGGCTTATCCAGGGCGCAAGAAACATGGTTTCGGTAGGGGTCGCCACCGCTACAGCGGGGATCATCGTCGGAGTCGTCACAATAACAGGGTTGGTGGGCCGTTTCATTATCCTGGTAGACACTATATCGATGGGCAACGTAATTCTTATGCTCATCTTCACCGCGATGACAAGCCTGCTGCTCGGGATGGGTATGCCGACAACCGCCAACTACATAATCATGGCCACTCTAACCGCTCCGGTGATCATACAGCTGGGATCGGATGCCGGGCTTGTCTTTCCGCTGATCGCAGCACACCTGTTCGTTTTCTATTTTGGAATCCTTGCCGACGACACCCCACCGGTTGGCCTGGCCGCTTACGCCGGGGCCGCAATCGCCCGCTCGGATCCCATCAAGACAGGCATTCAGGGCTTCACCTACGATTTAAGGACCGCGATACTCCCTTTCATCTTTCTTTTCAACACCGAATTGCTTATGATAAAAGGAGTCACTGAAGCGGGCAATCCTATATGGATCAACGACCCGATCATAATAGGCTGGACCTTTTTCTCAGGCCTGATAGCGATGTTCGCTTTTGCTTCATTCCTGATGGGCCACCTTGTTACCCGCTTGAACCTGGCGGAGCGGCTTCTCCTTGTCGCGGTCGCTGCATCCACTTTCAAAGCCTCGACAATAGAAGCTTATGTCCCGCTGGGGCCTACGACCATTAAAGCGCTCGGCGTTTCGGTCTATTTCGGCCTTTTCATCTTTCAAAAGGTGCGCGTCAAACGCCGGAAAACTCAGAAGCAGCGGACCGAATCATGAACGTCCGGATGTCAGGTTGAAAAAGCTATCCTTATAGGGGGAATTCCCGCCCGAGGGAGAATAATTCCAGATTTGCAACCCATCCCTGAGAGGAATCTTCCAGGGTTATTTTGACGTTAAAGGAGATGGGCGAATGAATGAAAAAAGTTTGTTGAACGGAAAAAAGATCCTGATCGTCGACGATGAGCCGGACGTACTTGAAACGCTGCAGGAATTGCTTTCCATGGGTGAAATCGAGACCGCCTCTACATTCGACCAGGCAAAAGAATTGATCGAAACAAATAATTATGATTTCGCAATCCTGGATATAATGGGGGTTGACGGATACCGTTTACTCGAATTTACAACCGGCAAGGGAATCACCACGGTGATGTTGACAGCCCATGCATTGAGCCCTGATAATGTCGTAAAATCGTACCAGCAGGGTGCGGCTTCTTATATCCCGAAAGATGAGATGGTTCATATCGTCACTTACCTCGAGGACATAGTCGAGGCTCAGAAGCAGGGCAAGAACCCCTGGTGGAGATGGTATGACCGTCTCGCAGGTTTTTTCGAAAAAAAATTCGGCATGGAATGGCAGGAAAACAACAGGGAGTTCTGGGAAAAATTCCGTTATCATATATAATTCCTGCTTTTCTAATTCAACATGGGGTGACATGCTCTGGACATCAAAGAGGACCAGGGGCATAAGCGGCGCCCTCGTCGAACATTTTCAAATTCTCTTCCCTGAATCGGGTCGGGCTGACCACCGAAACCGCCTCCCTCAAACCTTCCAGGCTGAACGGCGGCTCTTCGAAGGCTGAAAAAAAACCCAGGACTACAAGATTTGCAAACCGTGGCGCCCCCCACTTCAAAGCAAGCTCGCCTGCAGGAATCGTCCGCACGGAAATTTCCCTGGCATCCAGGTACTTGTGCGCTTTTTCAACTGGAAACGGCTCCCCGGTATTCACGTACAGGCTACCACCAACGGCAAAAAAATCCATATTGCGATAGGCTTCACCGGCGTCGAGGGAAATCACCACCCCCGCAGTGCCCCGCCTTACCATGCTTCCCTGTACGTCCCCAAGCCTCAAATGACTGGTTACCGACCCTCCTCTTTGCGCCATACCGTGGGTTTCGGCACCTAACACACTATATCCATGGTCCAGTGCAAAGCGACCCAGAATCCTCGTCACGAACAGAATGCCCTGCCCCCCGAGTCCACAAACAACGATATTCAGCGGCTGCATAAATCCTCCGATTTGACATTTTCAACACTCCGCTCCACTATCGCCCCCTCAGGGCACACCTGGACGCATACGCCGCAACCGTTGCAGAGAGCCTGGTTGATCGACACCCCTCCGCCGGCGACGGTTTCAACCAGTGCCGGGCATTCGAACCGTTCAATGCAGAATCGGCAAGCGATACAGTCCTCTGTAACCACGAAGCGGGTTCCACTTCCCCGCCGCACGGCACCTTCGTAGAGAACGCAAGGGTGCCGCGCGATCACGGCAGCCACCCCGCCGGGCTCACCGTAGGCATAGGCCTTTGCGCGGGACAAAACAGACATCATGGCTTGAATGTCGTATGGGTCGACAACTTCAATGAAATCAACGCCGCAGCCTTTGATGACTCTTTCAAGCGGAATCTTTCTCCCTGCGCTTCCGTCGGCGCGTATCCCGCCGGCTGCTGTCGGCTGCATTCCCGTCATAGCAGTCACCTGGTTGTCCAGTACCACCAGCACGAAGTGCGCACCATTGTAAACAGCGTTCAGCAACCCCGGCGTACCCGAATGAAAAAACGTAGAATCGCCGATCGTCGCAACCACCGGCCTGTCTGCTCCGTCCTGACTGAACGCATGGAACATACCGGAGGCCATCGTGATGCCGGCCCCCATGTCAAGAACGGTGTCCACAGCCCCGAGATTCAGGCCCAGCGTATAACAACCGATATCAGATGTATAAACTGCTTTGGGCATCGATTTGCGGATAGCGAAAAACGATGCTCGATGCGGACAGCCCGGGCACAGGGTCGGCTTGCCGGACGGCAGATCCAATTCGGGCGGTTCAATTTCTGGACCGAACGCCTGCAGACCCCCTACGCCGACCTCCACGAAGGCGCGGTCCAGGATCTCGTGGATCTTTTCCGGGACCAGTTCTCCGGCCCGGGGCACATGTCCGGAGAGACGGCCCAGCACCTTTTGATGGTTTCCAAGGAAATATTCGATAACGCAATCAGTCTCCTCGAGAACAAGCACCCTCCCGCATGCGTCCATCATCTCCGAGGCGAGCCTTTCCGGAAAAGGAAAAGGAGTCCCGATTTTCAACACAGGGATGTCTTTCCGCCCCTCTTCGGCCAGGATGTCTGTCGCGACGGAATACGGAACCCCCCCGGCGATTATTCCAAAATCGTAGCTTTCACCGGAAACGAGGTTGTGTGCATTGAAATCGCTCAGCGTTTCAAAATTCCGTGCGATATCATCCAGTTTCCTGTTCAATTCCTGGTGAAGGAGATATCTGAAGCGCGGGGTGGCAGCCCATCTTTTCGGGTCCTTTTTGAAATCCGCCCTTGTCCCGCCGGATTCAAGCTTATTCCACCGTATATTCTGCCTTGCATGACAGACCCGGATCCCCGGTCTCACGATCACCGGCACGCTGAACCGCTCCGAAACATCAAAGGCCCTTTTAATCATCTCACGCGCTTCCCGAGGATGAGAAGGGTCGAAAACCGGCACTTTTGCAATTCTTGCCATCAACCGGCTGTCCTGTTCAGTCTGGGAAGAATGGGGACCGGGATCATCGCATGAAATAATAACCAGCCCTCCGACTGTTCCCAGGTATGCAGAACTCATAAGAGAATCCGCCGCAACATTAAGACCCACCTGCTTCATCACGCAGGCTGCCCTTTTGCCGGTGACCGCCGCTGCAAAAGCCGTGTCGAGGGCCACCTTTTCGTTAATTGACCATTCCGTATATATTTCCACGCCTTCAACCCCTGCAAGCCTGACCGCTTCCGGAACGATCTCGCTGCTGGGTGTGCCGGGATATGAGGCGAGCACCCGGCATCCTGCTTCCAGTAGTCCGAGTGCGATCGCCCCGTTGCCCAAAAAGATATCTTCCCTCATGACCCGTTACCCCGATTTATTTTGAAAAGTCCACAAATATGAAGATCCCGCAGCGGAGCCCCCCGGCACGGCCGGAATCAAAAGGCACTACCTGAAAAACAGCCGATTCCAATACCACCCGCGACTCCGCCCGGTGATCGTACGTAAATCAATTGGGGTTGTCAAATCGGATTTGCCGAGCCGAAGGCTTTTTTGGTTGTTTTTGACTTGACTCCTTTTGATGAATTGTATAGATTTCTCTTTTTGATTTTGACCCAAGAGGGAGAACAAGCTATGTACGCGGTTATTAGA
>DSCZ01000569.1 GCA_011048855.1 Desulfobacteraceae bacterium
GCTGGTGGAGATGGCCAGGGACCGGGATATTTACTTGAATCCCAGGCATCCTTACACCGAAGCACTTCTGTCGGCATGTCCGATACCGGCACCAGGGGGCAGGGAGCGCCGTAAAACGCGGAGGCTGATCCGGGGGGATGTTCCGTCGCCTATCCAACCCCCCGCTGGATGCCGGTTTCATACCCGGTGCCCCAGGGTCATGGAAGAATGCAGGAAAACAGACCCGCCCCTCCAAATGGTTGCCCCCGAACATTATGTAGCGTGCCTTCGATGTGATGGAGGTGGGATTTGACTGAACCGTTGCTCCGTGTAAACAACCTCACGACCCATTTTCTGATCCCCGAGGGCGTTGTAAGGGCGGTGGACTCGGTATCTTTCGCGATAGGAAAGGGACGGACCCTTGGTGTTCTGGGCGAGTCAGGCTGCGGAAAATCCGTCACCGCATTGACGGTGATGAGACTGATTCCGGATCCCCCTGGACGGATCGCCGGAGGTGAAATCCTTTTCGAAGGCAGGGATCTTCTGAGGATCAAAAACGCCGAGATGCGACATATAAGAGGAAAGGACATCGCGATGATTTTCCAGGAGCCGATGACCTCCCTTAACCCGGTCTACACCGTAGGCGATCAGATAGCCGAAGCTTATAGTGCCCATAAAAAGACAGGTAAAACCGAGGCCTGGCAACGGGCTGCAGAGCTTCTCCGGCTGGTGGGTATACCCGCGCCCGAGCGCCGCATTCATGACTACCCCCACCAGCTGTCAGGCGGAATGAGACAGAGGGCGATGATCGCGATGGCGATGGCCTGCAGGCCCAAGCTGCTGATCGCCGACGAACCTACGACTGCCCTGGATGTGACGATCCAGGCCCAGATCCTTGACCTTATAATGGAGCTCCAGGAAGAACTGGGCATGGCCACGTTGATAATTACGCACGATCTCGGGGTGATTGCGGAGGTCAGCGATGATGTGGTAGTGATGTACGCTGGTCAAGTGGTCGAATACGCCCGAATTGAAACACTGTTCACTGAACCTCTGCATCCCTACACCTTTGGATTGACCGAATCGATTCCAAGGCTTGGCAGAAAATTTGAGATGGGCAAGCAACCACTCAAGGAAATCCCGGGTCTGGTTCCCAATCTGATACGACTGCCTCCGGGATGTCTTTTCCAACCCAGATGCTCACGGAGCTTTGACCGTTGCATCCGGGAAAGGCCTCCGATTTTTTCGTTGAACGCTTGTCACGGTGTTCGTTGCTGGCTTTATGAAAAAGAGCCGCAGTATAGCTGAAACCTGAAAAGGGAAAGGAGAAGGGATGATGAGTAATCTAAAAAAAGGATTTTTGGTGGGAATCTGTTTGGCTGCGGTACTTCTTACCTGCGATTGCGCATGGTCTGCTTCCAAAGACACGATCGTTGTTGCGTATGGCTCCGAAATAGGGTCCCTGGACCAGTACAAGTCCACTAGGCGCCCGACGATAAATTTGGGGTATCTGATGTGGGATCCGCTTGTCCAGAGGGATGCGGAAACCGGGGAAATCCAGCCTCATCTTGCGCAATCCTGGAAGGCTGTTGATCCCGTAACCTGGGAATTCAAACTTGCACCGGGAGTCAAATTCCACAACGGCAACCCGCTAACCGCTGAAGCGGTTCGTTTCACGGTTATGGACCGCATCCTCGATCCCGATCAGAAATCCCCCCAGGCGGGCAATTACAAATGGATCAAGGATGTGGAGGTCATCGACGACACGACTTTCAGGATCATATCCCACAGTCCCTATCCTCTCGTTCTGGAGCGCCTGAACATCCTGTTCATATACGATCCGATAGAAACCAGGGGAAAAGGTGATGCCTGGGTGGCCGAAAACCCGACGGGTTCCGGACCATACAAACTGGTCAGCTGGGACCGCGGCCGCCAACTGGTGATGACGGCCAATCCCGATTACTGGATAGAAGGCATTCCCAAAGTCAAAAACATTGTTTATAAAATCATTCCCGAGAACTCAACAAGGGTGGCCGAACTGCTGGCAGGAAGCATCGATGTCGCCGGAGACATGGAAGCGGACCAGTACGAGGTGATATCGAAAGCCAGGGGAATAAGGGCTTTGAACGTGCCGATCTTGAGGATCAATTTCTGGCAGTTTGATTCCATGGGTCGGGCCGGCAAGTCCCCGCTGATGGACAAGCGGGTCAGGCAGGCCGTATGCATGGCTATAGATCGAAAAGCCATTGTCGAACATATAATGCAGGGGCTTGCCGGGCATCTTGACTCCCCGATGAATCCACTGCAGTTCGGCTACGATCCCACGATCAAGGAAACTTGCGGCTACAATCCCGAAAAGGCCAAGGCGTTGTTGGAGGAGGCCGGCTATGGAGACGGTATTACTCTGGATCTGTGGCAATATTACGGTTATCAGAATTATCCCAACCAGGCGGCGATGGGGTTCCTGGAGGAGGTGGGGATCAAGGTCAACCTGAAGGATTTCCGCGGCAACGTCTCCCAGGTGATCAAGCTGCGCAACGCCGGGAAAGTTACCGACATCGGCAACTTCGTCTGGGGCTCCTACAACATATTCGACTCTGACGCAATCCTGCCGGCCTGGTTCCTGCGGGACAGCCCCATGTGCTATACCGACGACCCCGAACTTCATGAATGGCTGACGGCGGCACGGCAGTCCATTGATCCCGAGGAGAGGAAACAGCTGTATTCAAGGGCGCAGAAAAAAATCATGGAAGAGGTCTACTGGATGCCGTTTTATGTGGTCCATCAGATCTACGGTGTAAAGGAAAACTTGAATATCGTGCTGGGGGCCGACGAAGTGCCGCGCCTGCAGCATGCATTTTGGGAATAAAGAGGATCACCGATGTCCTCCGGGCCGGAAAGACCCCGGTTACCTGCCGTAGGCCGGACAAAACTGTTGTGGGTTATCTCCCTGGAGTCCGGCCTTTTTCACCGGGGGTCTGCCCGGAGTGGGCTTGCCGGCCCTTGTTCCTGCGCGGATACAGGAGATGATTATGCAAATTGAGCGAGTAGATTTGATACAACTGAAAATTCCAATGACAGGTCATTTTGAAACCAGTTACTATAGACGCTATGAATCGGACAAGCTGATCTTGAAATTCTACACCCCCGATCATGTGGCCTGGACCGAATGTGTCGCAGGAGCGATTCCGGGGTACTCCTACGAGACCATCAACACCGCCAGGGTGATCCTTAAGGAGCATTTTCTACCTCTTATAATCGGTAGGGATTTAGATGGTCCGGAAGATTTCTGGCCGTTGTTCGGACGGTTTCGGGGACACTCTATGACCAAGGCCTCGGTGGAAAATGCACTGTGGATCTTTAAAGCGCTGGAGGAGGATATTTCGCTGGCTAAATTGCTGGGAAACAGGAAAGACCGGGTCATTTCCGGGGTGTCCATAGGTATTCAGGACACGTCGGAGGATCTGGTCCGGCTTGCCGCTGAATATCTTGAAAAAGGCTATCCCAAAATCAAAATGAAAATCAAACCCGGTACCGACCTGGAGCGTGTGGATGCAATGCGTAGTGCGTTTCCGGACATCAAACTTATGGTGGACGCCAACAATGCCTACAGCCTGGAGGATCTGGAGACTTTGCGAGAGTTAGACCGGTACAACCTGCTGATGATTGAACAACCTCTGGAATATGAGGATGTCCACGATCATGCTAAATTGCAGGCCATGATGCAGACCCCCATATGCCTGGACGAATCCATCCAGGGACCCTATTTCGCACGTTTGGCCGCCGAAACCAGCGCCTGTCGGATCATAAACATAAAGCAGGGCCGGGTGGCTGGTCTTGCGAAGGCCAGGGAGATACATGACTTGTGCCGAGAAGCCGGAATAGGGGTCTGGTGCGGCGGCATGTTCGAGACTGGCATCGGGAGGGCCCTCATCCTGGCGTTGGCCGGTCTCGACAATTTCATCTATCCCAGTGACATATCCGCCTCCGATCGTTATTATCACAGGGACATCGTGGACCCTGAGTTTACGCTCAACCCGGACGGGACCATTGATGTACCACGGGGGCCGGGTCTGGGGGTGGAAGTGAACGAAAAAGTCCTGGAAGACTACACCGTGGCCCGGGAAGTGATCAGGTTTAAACCATGAGAGATCTTCCTGTTATTGAACTTCATCAAACGGCCCCGCTGGCCCGCGGCCGTGCATACGGTGAAGCGGCGCGGGAAAGGATCGCCTGCAATCTGGAGTTTTACAAAGGTATTTTCATGAACTTGACCGGGGAGGCCTGGTCGAACCTCCTCGGGCGGGGCAGATCGTTGAAGCCCATGGCTGAGGCATATGCGCCGGACCTTCTGATCGAAATAGAGGGAATCGCCGAGGGCTCGGGCTTTTCGTGGGAAGAGATCTTCCTGTTGAATGTGCGGTCCGAGGTCATCTTTTCGTTGAAAGCGCTCGGCCTAGAACCGCCGGACGGGTGCACCTCGCTGCTGGCGCTACCCGAGGCCACCTCTTGCGGGAGCACTTTACTCGCTCAGAACTGGGACTGGTACGCTCCTGTGATCGATGGCCAGGTGGTGCTCAAAATAGCGGAGCGAGAAGCAATCCCCGCGCTGGTGACCTTCACCGAAGCCGGGCAGGTCGCCAAGATGGGAATGAATGCGGCCGGGATTGGTCTGGCGGTGAACAATTTGACCACGGACAGCCCCCGTCCGGGCGTGCCCTGGCTGTTCATAACCAGGCGGATCCTTGAATCGAGCAGACTCACGGAGGCCGCCGGTCGTGTTCTCGCAGCCAGGCGGGCACATTCCATCAATTATCTGATCGGGCATGCCGAGGGAACCGAGGGCTTCGGGGTCTGCATCGAAACCGCTGTTTGTGAAGAACATGTTTTCTGGCCCGAACAAGGATTCCTGGTGCATACAAATCATTTTATCGAGCCCGGCCGGACATTTCAAGATCTGAAGCTTAAAAGGGACCCTTACTCGTCGACGCTCCTGCGGCTGGCCCGGACACGCAGGCTGCTGCAGAAGGGGTTGGGGCGCCTGGGGCCGGCGGCGATAAGAGAAATCCTGGCAGACCACTACGATCATCCGTTCTCGATCTGCGCCCACGGGAGCCCATATTCGACAGGCGCCCATCCTATGGTGACCTGCCTGTCTCTGGTGATGAATCTGACTCGGAAAGAGATCGAATACTGCCCGGGGCAGCCCTGCTGCGGAGAATGGAAAGTCCTGCAGTTCTGAGAACCGGGGATGAAAATAATACCACTGCCTTCCAATGAACACGGCTGCGTTATTGTTCAATTTCGTTGCTGGCAGGCTGCCGCGAAGCGGTATAAAGCAGCTTTTTACGATGCCGTCAAATATCATTTTCATATTCACCGGGAGCGCGCCCGCGGCCTTGTGGCAAGGTCTTTCTTATCCGTACATTTTTCTCCGTAGGTGTAGTAAATATCAGGCATCAACGTGATTTTTACGGGTTCCTCTCGGTAGCCCTGAATGCGGCGGCCGCGAAGGTAACCGCGGAACCGGTGGCTTTTTCCCTGTAGATGCCGTAGTCGAGAACGGCACCTGAGGAAGGCGGGAGGATTTCCATGAGGCATGCGAGAGCGGGGAATCCACATACGTTATAGCGGTCTTTTACCCGCATTATTTCCTGCCAGAAGCCGGCAGCATCGGTTTCTGCCAGCCGGTCCAGCAGTGCCCGGTCATGGGCGGATGCAGACGCTTCAAGAGAGGCCGCCGGTGTGGAATGGCCGAATTTGAGCCCGATGTGGCTGAAATCAACCCCTGCCAGGATCAAGGTTGGAATGCCCGGATCGTTCGTCAGCGTTTTGAGAGCTCCCAGGAGGCCGCCGGCTTTTTCGACGTAGGCATCCCTTCCGAAGCTTTCCGGATCTGCAGGCAGCGCTCCACACAATATGGGCACAATCGAAAACGAATCCGGCGGCAGCAGGTGTTGCAGGAACAACACCTGGAATTCGATTGAATGTTCCGATTTATGAACGAAGTCATTGTCCGCGATCGTATCTCCGGCTGGTTTCTGCAGTCGAAGGACGGCTTCCCTGTCACATCCGGCCACGCCGAGGGGTGTCTCGAAGTCTTTAAGGGTGAGGCTGAACCAGCCGTTGGTCATTCGATGGCCGATACCGAGGACGATCACCCTTGCCGGCCGGGTGTTTTTGAGAAGGGAATAGGCCGCCGCATAGGACGTCTTTCCGGCGGCGAGGTCGATGTGGGGGGCGACGATTGCAGACGGCACCGCGTTCGGGGGAGCCTTCGCAGAGGATATGATTTCTTCGAGCAAGGCACGGAGTTCGGTTTTGTCTCCGGGGTAAGATCGGCCTGAAAACGCGCAGGGGCGGACCGAAAGCGCGGAAAACTCGGCTGTGATACGCGCCAAGCTCTCTCTAAAATGCCTGGAGTCGAGCAAATACCAGGAATCCAGTTTTTCAAGAAGACCTCTTATTTCATCCGTGTCAAAAAGGTTTCCGCCGTTTCTCCGCATCAGTTCCATCTGAATATCCCGGATGTCCCTGCGGCCGTCCAGCATTGCAACAAACTCGAAAAGATTCTGTGGCAGGGCCAGCCCTTCCTGGACGAGTCCGACATCGTCCCTGATCAGGATCATTCTTTTTTCTTCGTGAATCACCGGTATGAAGTCAATGTCGATACGGACTTTAGGTCGTGTTGTCATTCTTTACTCAACATTTATTGGAGTCGACTTCTTTTTTTCTTGGGGCTGCCCTGTTTTTTCCAGGTCTTCTATTTTTTCATCAATGAGATATCTTACGGCCTTGAGCAGCTCGATCTGGGATCGTGAAAGGTGCTTCGCGAATTTCGATTTCCTGCGGGATGCCTTTTCAAGCTTCAGGAAAAGCCTGCCGATCGGGCATATCATTTGTTCATTGACAGTTTCGTTTTTTTCTTCGGCCATCGTTAGCCTCCTTTCCAGCAGATTCAGGGCTCAAACTGGATAAGCAGAGCCGCTCCGTCCAGCCTGGCGCTGACGGATTTTGAAGCGGCGACCTGTCTGGGGAGCAGGACGTGCCTTTTGAAGCTCCCGACACGAATAACGAGTTCATCCGCCACCTTATTGATATCAATGTCATTTTTCTGGATAAACGGCAGATTTATTCTCATCCGGTACTTGCCGTCGATTTTATTCAGCGAATAAGGCTCGCCCTCAAAAAACCGTTCGAGTGGATCCCTGTCGCCGTATATCTGGGCCGCGAGTATGGCGAGGCTCTCGCTGCCGAGTATCTCGCCCCTGAAAAGATTGACTGGGAAAATCGGTATGGGGCTGAAGTAGGCTTCAGCCTGACGTATATATTCAGCCTGCCGCTCTCTCCAGGCTTCGAAATAAGCATCTTTCACATTTTCGGGCAGGATGCGGTTGATGATAACTGCATCCGTTGTCATTTTATAAAGCGAAAAATACATAAACGCGCGCTGTGTTTCCTTGAGAACGATCTTTTCCGGATTGGTAACGAGCCGCACCGTCGTGACTTTTGGATCGGCCAGGATTTCATCCACCCCCTGCAGGCGATGGAACAGGTATTCAACGGCATTGAAATAGTCCTCCCCCGGAAGGGGAACATCATAAAACCTCTTTGCCACCGGACGGGCGAACCTGGCAATGGTTCTTTCCATTTTGAATATCTTTTTTATGTACCACTCCAGGGTGGTGGGGATGCTGATAAACCTGAGAGACTCGCCGGTGGGCGCACAATCGAGAAGGATTGCGTCATATTTCTTTGCCTGTGCGTATCGGTTGATATACAGGAGAAGGCTGATTTCCTCCATCCCCGGAAGTACCGCGAGTTCCTCGGCCAGGATTTCATCGAGACCTGTGGTGTTCAACAGGGTCGAGATATACTTGTGAATGTCACCCCAGTTGTTTTCGATTTCTTCCTGGATGTCCAGTTCCTGAATCCACAGATTCTCTCCGACCTCGATCGGTTTCCCCTTGTTTTTATCTATGAGGTTTCTTTCGAGATCGAAAATATCCCCCAGGCTGTGTGCGACATCCAGGGACATGATAAGCGTGCGTTTGCCGGCCTGGGCGGTTTTTATCCCCGTGGCGGCTGCCACACTGGTTTTCCCGACCCCGCCTTTTCCTGCAAAAAATATGATTCTCATTTTCTTTCGGTTCATATCCTGTTAATATCTCTGTTTAAGGCATTTTGTGAACACCGAAGTATTCTAACATACATCCTCGGGTTTTGTAAAAAAACAGAAGAAAGGGTGTCGAAAGAGAAGGTAGGACGATGAAAAAAATGATCGTGGTTTGCACGGCTTGTTTATCAGTGGCGCTCTGTGCGGCTGGGACGCAGGCTCAGCTTTCATTCGACCGGATTTTGAAAGGTGCTCAGCAGATGCTCGGGGGGCAGGATTCGCTTTCGGAGGATCGCATCGTCGCCGGCTTGAAAGAGGCATTGACGGTGGGCACCGGCAACGCTGTGGACCTGGTTTCGGCGGTGAATGGATATTACCGCCGTCCCGAAATCAAGATACCCCTTCCCGGTCCGGTGAAAAAAGTCGAAACCATTCTGCGCGGCCTGGGCTTCGGCGATAAAGTGGATGAATTCGAGTATTCCATGAACCGCGCGGCGGAGGCGGCCGCACCTGTGGCCAGGGAGATTTTTGTCGACGCTGTGAAGGGGATGACCTTCACCGATGCGAGGCAGATCCTCCAGGGCCGGGAAAACGAAGCAACTCTTTATTTCGAGAGAAAAACCCGAGGGCGGCTTCATGAGATTTTCAAACCGATCGTTTCAGATAACCTGGCTGATGTGGGGGCAACCCGAAGATACCAGGAACTGGATGAAAAAGTCCGTACCATTCCCTTTGCGGACGCATTCAGCTTCGACCTGAACAATTATGTAACGGACGGCGCCCTGGACGGTCTCTTCTATATGCTCGCACGGGAGGAGCAGAAAATTCGCGAGAACCCCGCCGCCCGCGTGACCGATTTGCTGAAGGATGTCTTCGGCTCAAGATAGATGTGGAATTATTTCATCAACAGCAGGCTCAGGGCCATGACGAGCATCCCGGAAATCAGCCCCAAAAGGCTGTCATGCCCCTTTCCGTAAGCTTTGCTTGTGGGCAGGAGTTCATCGAGAGAGATGTAGACCATGATGCCTGCGACTCCACCGAAAAGTATCCCCATCAGCTGGGGAGGGATAGGGCCGCTTTCGGCGCCCGAAAAGAATCGGATTCCCAGATAGGCGACCCCCGCTCCGGCAGGTTCCGCCAGGCCGCTGAGCAGCGAATAGACAAAAGCCTTTTTGCGATTCCCGGTAGCGTAAAAAATCGGAACGGAAACGCTTATTCCTTCGGGAATATTGTGGAGCGCAACCGCAACCGCAATTGCGATCCCCAGGGCGGGGTCCTGAAGAGCTGCCAGAAAAGTAGCCAGGCCCTCAGGAAAATTGTGGATGCCTATGGCAAGCGCCGTAAACAAGCCCAACCGCATCAGTTTCGGGTGATGGCCGCCGGTGTTTTCTTCAGTATTTGCATCCAGGCAGTCTGCGCCCCGTGACTTGTCGTGAAGGGGCATCGTTTCATTTTCTGATCGGATTTCGTGGGGGTTTTCGGCTTTTGGTATCAACTGATCAATAACGCCGATCAGCAGCATGCCGCCGAAAAACGACGCCGCATTGATCCAGTGTCCCCAGTAATCTCCGTATCGAGCCACCAGGGATTCAAGGCCTTTGAAAAAGATTTCCACGAATGACACATACAGCATTACACCAGCGGAGAATCCCGTTGCGACGGACAGAAAACGATAGTTTGTTCTTTTTGCGGTAAATGCAATGACACTGCCGATTCCGGTTGCCAAGCCGGCGAGCAGCGTCAATCCCATCGCAAAAGAAACTTCATTCATCAAGTTTGCTCCTCGGGCGGAGTCGCCTGAGATCGAACTCCCTCTGCATTGCTCTGTTGAGTTTCTGGAGTCCGCTGCGTGTATGCAGGGTCAATTTATTTCCGAGACTCTGAGACAGGCCACGTAGTGCCCTCCGCCAATGTCAATCAGCGGCGGTTCGGTTTCCGCACACGCTTCCGTTGCAAAATTGCACCGGGTTCGGAAGCGGCATCCCGAGGGCGGGTTTACAGGACTGGGAACATCACCTTTAAGAACGATATGTTCGCGCCTGTAGGACGGATCCGGTACCGGAACAGCCGAAATCAATGCCTTTGTATACGGGTGCAGAGGGGATGTATAGAGTTCATCCGTGGGGGCGGCTTCAACTATTTTACCCAGATACATAACCGCAACTCGCATGGAAATATGTTTAATGACGCTTAAATCATGAGCGATGAACAGATAGGTCAACCCGAAGCTTTCCTGAAGTTCTTCCAGCAGGTTGATGACCTGGGCCTGGATGGAAACGTCAAGAGCCGAGACCGGCTCATCGCACACGATCAGTTTCGGTTGAAGGGCGAGGGCCCTCGCGATGCCGATACGCTGTCGCTGGCCTCCGCTGAATTCATGGGGATAGCGGTCCTTGTAACGCGGATCCAGGCCGACCGTCTCCAGGAGAAGTTCCACCCGCTCCCCCCGTTCCTTTCGGGAACATATCCTGTGTATGAGCAGCGGTTCTCCGACGATGCTGCCGACCGTCATTCGAGGGTTTAGGGACGCGTAGGGGTCTTGAAAAATGATCTGCATGTTCCGATGAATCGACTGCATCTGCCTGGCTCCCATTCCGGCGATGTCTTTTCCTTCAAATAGTATCCGCCCCGCGGTAGGTTTAATGAGCCCCAGGATCAACCGGCCCGCAGTGGTTTTACCGCATCCGGATTCTCCGACAAGACCGAGAATCTCTCCGCCTGCGATTTTGAAACTGATCCCGTCCACCGCCTGGACCCATCCGACGATCCTGGAAAAAATACCTCCGGTTATCGGAAAATGTTTTTTTACATCGATCACATCGAGCAGGGTGCTCATTTTTCAGCCGTCCTGGAAAAGTTCGCCCTGAAATCAGGATTGTACTTCAGGCACCGGACCTGATGCCCGTCCGCTTCAATCGCCATCGGCGGCTCCATCCGCCTGCAGATATCAATCGCATATCGGCAGCGCGGGTGGAACCTGCATCCCTCCGGAAAATCAAGGGGGTTCGGCACCGTCCCGGAAATGACTTCCAGCTTTCTGCCCCGAGTGTCGGTGAGTCTTGGGATAGAGTCATAGAGCGCCTGGGTATAGGGGTGAAGTGGGTTTTTGAAAATGTCATGAACCGACGCGCTTTCAACGGCCTTGCCCGCGTAGGCCACCACCACGTGATCGGCGACTTCGGCGATCACGCCGAGATCATGCGTGATCAACATAACCGCCATCCCGATTTCTTCCCGTATTTTTCGGATAAGCTGCAGGATCTGGGCCTGGATCGTCACGTCCAGCGCCGTGGTGGGTTCATCGGCGATCAGAAGCTTGGGGTTGCATGCAAGCGCCATCGCGATCATCGCCCGCTGCCTCATTCCGCCGCTCAATTGATGGGGATATTCGCGGACGCGTTTATCCGGGTCGGAAATTCCCACCAACCTGAGCATCTCAACTGCCTTTTCATGGGCTTCCCCCTTGGTCACGTGTTGATGGAAAAGAATCGTTTCCATGATCTGGTTGCCGATCGTGTAGACCGGATTCAGAGATGTCATGGGTTCCTGGAAAATCATCGAGATACTGTTGCCTCGAATTTTTCGTATTTCCGAGTGCGATTTTTTCAGGAGATCTTCCCCGTCGAAAATGATTTCTCCTTCGATGATTTTACCCGGTGGAATCGCGATCAACTGGAGGATAGAGAGAGCCGAAACGCTTTTTCCGCATCCGGACTCCCCTATGATCCCGAGGGTTTCGCCTTTGTATATTTCGAAATCCATGCCGTCGACGGCGCGTGCCACACCTTCGTCTGTGAAGAAGTGGGTTTTCAGGTTTTTTACCTGCAGCAGTAAACGGCGTTGTTTTTCTTCGTCCATATTGCTATGCCTGTTCTTTTCCTTCGCCGCCGCGCAGCTTTGGGTCTGTGATGTCCCGAATGCCGTCGCCGAGCATGTTGAAGGACAGGATCGTAATGAGAATACTGAGCCCTGCGAAGATTGAAATCCACGGCGCATTGATCAGCACGTCGATGCCCTCGCGAGTCATGTTTCCCCAGGTGGGTGTGGGTGGCTGAACGCCGAGACCAATGAACGCCAGGTTTGCCTCAAGCCGTATCGCTTCTCCGACCCACAGGGTTCCTGCAACGAGCAGCTCTCCGAAAATGTTGGGGAAAACATGGCGGAACAGGATCCTCGGGGTACGCGCCCCGATGGCTCCGGCGGCCAGTACGTAGTCGCTTTCTTTGATCGAGATGACCGAGCCGTAGGCCATCCGGGCGAACCTGGGGGTCATCACGATGCCGATTGTTATAATCAGGTTTCCGAGATTTGCGCCCAGCGCAGCCGTGACAGCGATGGCCAGGATGAGATCCGGGAAGCTCATCATCACATCGACGCTTCTCATTATCGCGGTTTCAATTTTGCCCCTGAAATAGCCGGCGACCATTCCCAGGGTGGTTCCCGCCAGGAGGCCGAGAAGAACCGATGCGCCGCCGATCATCAACGACACGCGGCTCCCCCAGATGATCCTTGAAAGAACGTCCCGCCCGAAGTCGTCGGTCCCCAGGAGATGGCCTTCGACTCCCCAGGATAGGCGGTTTATGGCATCCTGATCCAGCGGGTCCATCGGGGAGATCCACGGTGCGAGAATCGCCATCAGCACGATCAAAAGCCCTATAACCAGGCCCACAACCGCGGTCTTGTTCCGCTTGAACGTCAACCAGATCCGCTGTTTTTGAGTAAGCCTTTGAAGCATGGTTTTCCTTGTTATTTGTACTGTATCCTGGGGTCGATCAACCCGTAGATCAAGTCGGTTACCAGGTTCAAAACCACGACGATCAAGGCGTAAACGACCATCACGGATTGGAGCGTTGTGTAATCCCGTTGTTTGATGGCCCCCACCATTAAAGAACCCAAACCGGGGCGCGAAAAAACAATCTCGATCATAACCGAAGAACCGATTAAAACCACGGCATAGAGTCCGCCCAGGGCGACGATCGGAATCAACGCGTTCCTTAGAGCGTGTTTGAAAAGCACTTTTTTTTCCGGAATGCCTTTTGACTTTGCGGTTCGGATATAGTCTTCCATCAGTACGTTCAACAGGGACGACCGGGTCATCCGGGTCACATAGGCCGTCATGATCAACCCGAGGGAAAGAGTCGGCAGAAATAGATGCCGGAGCGTGCTGACGAGATCCCCCGGATCACCTGCCCCAACCACCGGGAACATTTTCAGCTTGATAGAGAAAAGGTACATCAACAGAATGCCCAGGTAAAAGGCCGGGATCGAGAGTCCGATCAATGAAAAAAAACGGTTGAAATAATCGATGAAGCTGTTCCGCCTCACCGCGGCTGGAATTCCCAGTGGAATGCCGAATGCATATCCGAAAACAATCGCGGCGAATGTAAGTGTCAGCGTATAGGGAAGCACCTTCACGATCTGGACGCCCACAGGGTAGCCGGTGATGATCGACATGCCCAGGCGCCCCTTCAGCAGGTCGCCGAGGAAGTTGATGTACTGTTTCCACAGGGGGACGTCAAGCCCCATGCTTTTTCGCATTGCTTCGACTGCTTCTTTGCTGGCATAGTCGCCCAGGGCTGCTGTGGCGGGATCTCCGGGAAGGACGCGGACAATTATGAAAACCAGTGTGAATACCACGAACAGAATCGGGATGCTCTGTAGAATCCGTCGTACGGCGTAATTGAACATCGTTTGACCTGTAAGGCTGTTGATTATGATCTATCTATATGATAACAAGCAGGTCAAAAGTATATAAAAACACCGGCTTGGGCTTTTGCAGATAAAAAAGTTTTAAAGTTCAGATTTTTATTATTAAAGCATAAAACATTAAACAACCCTAAACAACTTACAGGATCATGTTTTCGTTTGTCAAGGATTTTGCGCTTTTTTCGGGATAAGTTGTGGCAGGAATTAAACGGCCTGCTGAACGTTTGTACGAGCAACGTCCCCGTCACGATAGAAATTTTATGTTCTGTGGGAGCGGATTGTATCCGCGATTTTTATTTCCCCATCGTTGCGGGCCTGATCGCACTTGAAAAGTGCTCCCACAGTGAGAAGTCGCTTATGGTTTCGTGGGAGCGGATTGTCTCCGCGATTTCTCCACATGGCGCCGGTAAGATAGCAGCTTCCAGCCGGAAATACAGAATGGAAACTAACGGTAATAAACTTATCTTAATGATAAAAAATGGAGGCAGGCTGTCATGGAAAACGTAGATCGACATGTGGCGGGATTCGTGCTTGAAATCCAATGGAGAGATTTGCCTGCGGAAGTACAGCTTCGAGCTGTAATGTGTTCGATAGACGTGCTCGGCGCAATGCTTGCCGGCACCGTGACGCCCGTCGCCGGGATAGGGCGCCGGGCCGCGGCCCGGTATTTCCCGGGAACGTCGGCTTCCATACTCCCTGGCGGCACCAGGGCGTCGCTGCCGGGGGCGGCTTTAGCCAACGGATTTGCGGCTAATGCTCTTGATATCGATGACGGACACCCGTTGATCAAGGGGCATCCGGGTGCGGTTGTATTCCCGGCTCTCATGGCCGCGGCGGAATTTCGCAGAACCCGGTTTCAGGATTTTTTGGCCGCGCTTGTTTCCGCCTACGAAGTGGCTGTCCGTGCGGGGTTGGTGATGCAGGAACATTACCACTATTATCACAGCAGCGGCGCATGGGGTGCGGTGGGTGCGGCGGCGGGCGTTGCGCGGCTTTTCGGCTTCGACGATTCCCGGGTTGTGCAGGCTGTTTCGGTAGCCGATTTTCATGCACCGCTCGTCCCGGTGATGCGTTCGGTCAGGCGGCCGGCGATGAGCAAAGACGGGGTCGGATGGGGATCGATGACCGGTGTGCTCGCCGCGATGATGGCCGGGGAGGGCTTCACCGGTGGAGGAAGCCTTTTTACCTGGCCGGAGGGCCGGTCGAAAGTGATGGATCTGGGCGGCACTTACGAGATAATGAACGTCTATTTCAAATCCTATGCCTGCTGTCGCTGGGCCCATCCAGCGATAGACGCGGTGATCGACCTGAGGCAGGCCCATCAATTCAAACCGGCGGATGTAGAAAAGATCAGGGTCAAAACTTTCGGGGCCGCGGCGGAGCTTTATCGCGAGAAACCCGGCGATACAGAACAAGCCCAGTATAACGCTGTATACCCGATTGCCGCGGCAATGGCTGCAGGTGAGGTGGGGCCGACACAGGTTTTAATGGATTCCGGTTTAAGTTCTGAAATTTTTCCCCTTATGGACCGGGTGGAAATATGCATAGATGAACGTTTCGAGAAGCTATTTCCGGCGCGACGCCTCTGTGAGGTGGAGATTCTACTCAAGGACGGAAGGATTTTTGTGTCCGGCATTTACGAATCCGGCCCGGGGCATCAGACTCCGGTGTCGCTTGAGTGGATAATTGAAAAGTTTCATCGCCTTACCGACGGTATCCTTCCGGAGAACCGCGCGGGAGAGCTGATCGCTCTCCTGACGGCCCCGGAAAAAAATCCTCCGGTGGGCGATATTATCAAAGTAATGGCTCAACCATAGCTGTCCGGTAACGCCCCCGCCTTTTGGTGACGGGGGCATGAATCGGATTATTTCGCAAGGAGACGCGTTTTTTCGTTGATCTGCGGGGAGTAAGTCTGCCAGCTGAAATTGAGATCGTAGCCGAGGTCCACGTTGGATTTCATCGGAAAAGCATACATCAACCGGATGATCGGAAGGGCTGCTGCATCCTCTAGAATTTTGAGCTGTGCTTCTTTCCACATCGCGATTTGCTTACCGGCATCGAGTTCCCAACGGGCCTTTTCTATCAGGCCGTCTATGTTGTCGATTTTGCCGTCTCCACTTGCATCGACGGCACCATAATGAGAAAAATTCGTATCAGGATTCTTTCCGTCTACAATGACCGAATCGGAGTGGAAGAACCTGGTCAAATAGACATCTACGTCAGGCCGCCAGCATGCGTAATAGACTATGGGGCTTGCATCTTTCCTGATCAGGCCGTGAAAAGCCGAATGGTCCACGACCTTGAGCTGCATGTCGATTCCCGCTTTCCGGGCCTGGGCCTGGATCGCGATCATCGGTTTTTTATAGCTGCTTTCCATTTCACTTATGATGACCTCAAATTTCAATCCTTTTTCGAATTTCGCTTGGTCCAGGAGTTTTTTGGCTTCGGCGATGTTGTTCTCATAAAGAACTCCCGCCGCCTGGACTTCCTCTTTGGTCAGTGCACCGGGGGCCGGGGGTGCGAGGGTCGGCGAGTAAATGGGAATGGCAAGTCCCTTTCCCATGAACGCCGCCACTTCTTCCCGGTTGACTGCATACGAGAAGGCCTTCCGTATACGGATGTCTTTGAATGGTTCCGAGGCCATATTAAAAAACAAGACCTGGGTTTCGCAGGGCCCGAAGGGTTCTATCACGACATCCGGAAAAGAGGCCACTTTTTCCAGCCATTTGTCTTCCTTCAAGCCTTCTATGATCTGGAGCTCTCCTGACTGGAGGCCCAGTTCGCGGGAACTGACGCTCGGCATGTACCGGATCACCACTTCGCGAAGATAAGGTTTCCCACGGAAATATTTGTCATTAGCGGTCAGTACCACCTTCTGCCTTGGTTCATAGCTTTTGAACATGAAGGGTCCGGTGCCGACCGGGTTCAGCTTGAACCAGTCGTTGCCCTTTTCTTCAATGGCTTTCTTGGGCACGATGAAGCCACCGGCGTAGTTGGCTACCTTGGCCAGGAAGAGGGTCTCCGACATTGGTTTTTCAAGTGTGATTTTGACTTTATAGGGCCCCTCAGCCTCGAATTTGGTCCCGGAATATTCGCCGGCATAGGAGGATGTTTCGGGGTTCGCAGCCCTGTTGAAGGAATAGACGACATCTTCGGATGTCAGCTCGTAGCCTTGCGGGCTTCCTGGAAAAGGATGAAAGAATACACCCTTGCGCAACTGAAACGTCCAGACCTTGTTTCCTTCTGACGCCTCCCACGATTCAGCCAGGTCCGGTTCGGCCTTCACCTGGTTGCCGGGCGTATACCTGACAAGTCCGTTGAAGATCGGGTCCACGGTGCTGCGGTCGACAGTGGTAGCGGCCCTGTGGGGATCCAGTGTCTGGAGATCGCCGGAATCGAAGGCGATATTCAACACTTGATTTTCGGCAAGTTTTTCAGTGGCCTGGGCGGCCGGTGAGAAACAAAATACTGCGGCGGCCAATAACATCGGCATGCAGATAATCAATCGCTTTACCATAATAACCCTCCTTATTCTTGTTGGAAGTCAAGGTTACCATTATGATTCGCTTTTTTATGGTTGAGCTGATAGATTGACCGAGAAACTCGATTAAACCGGCCCCGGAACCGCCACGGGGAATCCTTTTTGTAAACCGATGGCGCTATATTGTTTTGATTTCGGAAAATTTCTCCCGTATCGCCAGGTCGACGTCAGCCGGTAAACAGGGCTCTTCAGGAGCGTCCAGTATTTTACCGACTATCATGCGCGCTCTTTCGCGGGCGTCCATGCGTCCCTGCTGCTCCCACCTGGAAAGTCCGTCCCTGTCGGTCACTCCGTTTCCGGGGAAATATTCGCTGCGCATGTGTTTCAGCGTATGAGGATGAATCATGAAATTCCCCCCGGGCCCGACATCCTTTATCACTTCCAGCGCAAGATGCTCCGGATCCACATCGATTCCCTTCAACACCTTGCAGCTCATCCCGATGATTTCGTCGTCGATTACAAACTGTTCATAAGCGAGCCCGGCCATCGAATCCAGCATTCCGGCCGCGTGATGTACATAGTTGGACCCTCCCATGGCGGCAAGCAGGGTGGTGATCGCTTTTTCCCAGGCGGCCTGGCCGTCGGGGACCTTGGAATCCGTCAGCCCGCTGGAATTGTAATTAGGAACTTTTATGTGGCGGGCCATCTGGTGGATGGCAGCATTCATCATGCCGCATTCCACGGCGCCACCCTGGTAGGCCATGTTTCTCATATTCGCGGTGCCGGGGATGCCGCCGTATATCACCGGCGCGCCGGGATTGATGATCTGGCACAGGGCGATTCCCGCCAGCTGTTCTGCGTGAACCTGGGCGAGAGTGGCCGCCATCGTCACCGGTGAGGTCGATCCTGCCATGGGCGCACATGACAGGGCAACGGGGATTTTGTTCAAAACCGCCTCCCGCATGATCGTCGTTGATTGGGTGCAGAGTTTCAAAGGGCTTATTGCAAAGGAGGTGATTATCGAGATGAATGGTTTTTGGGCGAGCACTTTTTCTCCACCTGCAACCATCGTCGCGAGCTCCAGAACTTTACGGAAGCCTTCGATGTCATTTACCCCTGCCATGACGTGCTTCGTCGTGGCCCTGAAGCAGGTATAAAAAACATTGACGTCATAGGCCGTTTCGGGGATGTCCCTGGGAATGCAGGGACGCAGAAAAAAATGGATGTTTTCGAGCTTGTGCACCAGCCTGCCGAGCAGATAGAGGTCTTTCAGGGTGGTGGATCGGTAGAGGCCTGTTTCCATGTCAACGATCCGGACGGCTGCTCCGCCCGTGCCCAGGTGGACCCTGTCTTCACCGAGGTCAAGGTCGTTTTCACCGTCACGGCTGTAAAGGATCACGCTTTCCGGCGCACTGCGGATGTGCTCCTCGATAAAGGTCCGGGGAAAGGTCACCCTGGCGGTTCCTGCATCAACCTTCGCTCCCGCACTTTCGAGCAGGGCGAGCACCTGGTCGAGCCCTGATTCATATGTGAATCCAACTTCCTCAAGAATCATCAGTGCTGTATCGTGTATGGTCGCGATGCCCCGGTCCGAAAGTGGCTTGTATTGCCCGCCGGGCAGTCCTTTTAAGTTCATTTAATCCTCCTTGATCATAAAAAGTACCGTTTTCCTGCTTCGATTTTTCGGTGGTCAGGATAGCTCATCGATGGCCCTGCCATTTATTTTTTCGGCGTCCCGCACAGCTGATTCCAGCAATGCCTCTCCGCGTTTTCTCAGGCCGGCGGCCTCTTTTCTGTCTGCCAGCATCGGGAGATTTATCAATACGTTGACCCAGGCGCCTTTAACTCCCGCTTCAGCAGAAAGGGCTGCCACTGCTATATCCGAGAGTACGACACTGTTCCCAGCTTCGATAATCGAAGCTGCCAGGGAGAGAACGTTTCGTGCCGTTTCCATGGTTTCCAGCGGGACCTGGATGCATCGGCGGGCGGCGGCCTGGATCGCCGCTTTTCGACACTCCTTTTCCGCTTCGGTTTTTTTCGGAAGACGCATGGCTTCAAGATACCCTGTGAAAGCGGCTGAATCCTCGTCCATCAGGGAAAGCGCATTACGCCTGGTTTCATGGGCTTGACTTGCCGAAGCCTCCATCAGGTCTCTGAATTCTTCGAAGCCTTTTTTAGCAAATGTCAGGTTGGCCGCCATGGAGCAGAGGGCCGAAGCGAGTGCTATATTGGCGGCCGCGGAACTTCCGCCTCCGGGTACAGCCGAACCTTCGGCCGTGGCACCCATGAAATCTCTTACGGTCAAAGCTGCGAAGGATCGTGCATCGCGATCCAGTGCGTATTCGACGATTCTTTCCTCGGGATTGAATATGGAGGTATCGGAGAGCCCCAGGGACCTCACCGCGGCGTGGATCAATTCCTTGTTGCTGACTCCGGTGGATGCCCCCTGTTTCCTTAAGTAATATCTTCCCGCGTCAAGGACCGCGTTTTTGGGAGCCAGGCCGACGAGCTCACTCCCGGTGGCCCGCAGTCCCAGTTTTTCGGCTTCTTCGCAGACTGCGTCGAAAAAAGTATGGAGCCCCGTGATTTTATAGTCATGAAGATTGGCTGTTACCTGGGCGTAGCCGTATTCCTCCATATACCAGCCGCCTGCCTGAACACTCTTGAGCTTTCCGGGGATTTTTTCTTTTTTGCCGTCTTCGCGTGTAATCGTTTTTCCGGATTCTCTCAGTATCCCGGCTATTCTGTCGGCCGCTTTTTTTTCTTTTGTATTCAGGTTCACATTATAGGCCAGCATAAAGTCCCTGGCCCCGATCACGATCGCCCCGGTTTTGGGCACAAATGATGCGGGGCCGAAATCGGGTGCAAAGGAGGGTGCTTTAAGCTTCTCCGGCAGACCTTCGTATTCCCCCCTGCGTATATCGGGTAGTCTTTCTCTTTCCCTGGTTTTTGCAGCGCGGCCATAAAGATAAACCGGCACCTTGTGTTCTTCGGCCACCGCGGCGCCGAGTTTTTCCGCCAGTGCGGCGCACTCTTCGATCGAGACTCCTCGCACCGGAACGAAAGGGCATACATCCACAGCTCCGATTCTTGGATGTGCTCCCTTGTGTCGGATCATGTCGATCAGGGTCACCGCTGTTCGAATGGCCTTCTGCGCCGCTTCAAGGACCGCTTCCGGGCTCCCGGCGAAGGTGAAGACGGAGCGGTTTGTATCCGGACCGGGCTCTACGGACAGGAGTTTGACTCCCTCGGTTCCGGATACCGCCGCGGCAATGGCGTCGAGAGTTTGTTTGTTCCTGCCCTCGCTGAAGTTGGGTACGCATTCCACTATTTTTTCCAAGGCATTCTCCCAGGAATATAGAAAATTTGACAGTATTCGTAAAATACAGGTAATTATATCACGATTGACTCGGCATTTAAACCGCATCTGAACGAAAATTTTTTACCATGCCGGGACATTGTAAGTTTTCAATGTGGGTGGGCAAAAGGACCATTTCCGGATGGAAACGAGGTGATTTCATTTGCACAAGATCTTGATTGTTTATCATACTCAAACGGGAAATACCGCTAAGATGGCTGAAAGGGTGGCGGGTGGTGTGGATTCCATCACCGGGGCCGAGGCTGTTATAAAGAAAGCGGTCGACGCAGATCTCCGCCACTTGCTGGAGTGCGACGGACTGGTGATCGGTTCCCCGGAATATTTCGGGTATATGTCTGGAATGATCAAGGATTTCTTCGACAGGACCTACGAGCAGGCACGCGGGAGAACCGAAATATTCAGAAAGCCATACGCGGCTTTCATCAGTGCGGGCAATGACGGTTCGAGCGCCTTGATTCAAATCGAACGCATATGTATCGGGTATCAGTTCAAAAAAGTGCACGAACCGGTCATTGCGGTTGGAGATGTCACCTCGGAGGTACTGACGAAGTGCGAAGAACTGGGGAAGACGATTGCGCTGGGTTGCAGGGAGGGGATTTATTGAAATGATGCAGGGCAGGCGATAGCCGGATCAGCCCCGGCACTGCGGTTGCTGCGTCCCGACGCCTGACCTTGTCATGACTATTTGCCACACCTGGATGTTTCTTGCGCGGAAGGCCCCCGCGCTGGAAAGCAGGTAGTACTCCCACATGCGTTTGAATCGGGTGTCATAGCTATCCTTCAATTCCGGCCAGGCTTTTTGAAAACTGTCGTGCCAGGCCATCAGGGTCTTGTCGTAGTGAGGCCCGAGGTTGTGCCAGTCTTCGATCACGAAAAGGCCTTCGGCTGCTTTGCCGATTTGAGCGATGCTGGGCAGCATGCCGTTTGGGAAGATATATCTGGTGACCCAGGGATCGCAGCCGACCCTGGACATGTTGCCGCCGATGGTATGCAGCAGAAAGACACCATGGCTTTTCAGACAGCGATGGACCACTTTCATGAATTCACGATAGTTCTTGCGACCCACATGCTCGAACATTCCCACAGAGAGGATTTTATCGAACCTTCCTGTGATGCTCCGGTAATCGCAGTCCATGAAGTGTACAGGGAGCCCGTTGCAGAATTTTCGGGCATAGCGGAGCTGTTCCTGCGAAATATTGACGGCGGTGACCGTGCATCCGTTTTGTTCGGCGGCGTATTTGGCAAACCCGCCCCACCCGCAGCCGATGTCGAGCACCTTGTCGGATGGTTGGAGATTCAGCTTTGCACATATCAGGGCAAGTTTGTTCTGTTGCGCCCGGTCGAGATCCCGGGTTTCTTTGAAATAACCGCAGCTGTACTGGTTGTAAGGGTCCAGAAACGAGAGGAAAAGCTTGTTTCCGAGATCGTAATGGCGATCGCTGATCATGCGGGCGCGGGCAGTCGATTGAAGATTAAAAAGGACCGCAGGGAGAAACCGGATCAGGTAGCGCAGGTTGCCTTTGATTTTTTCTTCTATGCCTGAACGCAGAAGGCGGCAGATCATTTCATCTGTTCTTTGGCAGTCCCACCAGCCATCCATGTAGGATTCCCCCAGTCCGAGGCTGTTGCTACGCCAGACCCTGCCGTACCACCGTTCATCCTTAACCTGAATATCCCACGGATTGGTTCCGTTGACGCGGATTCCTGCCTCGCTCAGGAGTTCGCGTATTGCATCAGAAATTTTCATCGTCTTCAATTTCCCGGGCCAGGGCGCGGCTGTTGGAGATAAGGTTTCCGTGAGTTATCATTGCGCCTTTAGAGCGACCCGTGGTACCGGAAGTATAGCAGATCATCGCAGCCGCACCGTCTTCGGCGGCGACCGGCGAAACAAAAAATTCCGGGGAGACCCTGTCCAACAGGCCGCGTAAAACAGGAAATCCCAGTTGCTCATCGTCAACGAGGAGAACCTGTAATCCGTTGATTGATTCCAGTTTATCACGAGATCGTAAATAATGCTCCCGGTCGGTTACAAAAAAGGATGTTCCGGAGTCTGTAAGGAAATAATGCATTTCCTCGGATCGGTATTCCGAATTCAACGGCAGCGAGACGGCCCCGAGAGAAAGGGCGGCAAAGTGGAGAAACAGGAACTCAGGGCATTTCGGCAGTTGAAATGCCACCCGGTCGCCTTCGTGCACACCCAGCAGGCTGAGTGCTCCTGCATGGCGTTTTATTTCCCGAAAAAAATCACGATAGGTCCATCTGACGCCTTCAAAATCGACAGCTTGCTTTTCCAGACGTTGTAAGGCGGATTCATAGATGGATTGTACCAGGTTCATGATTTCAGTCCTTGCGTTTCTCGTCGTACGACAGTTTCTAGTCTTGCCGGCTACCATGGCAAATAAATTAAATGGCTGTTTTTGACTTTTTATGACCGGAAGATAACGCGTCTATCCTTGAGCTTCCGGCCATGATATCGCCTGCGTCGGCAGGGGATTATGTACGTGCTCTAACGTCCCACAGCAGAATATGCAACCCTGGTACTGGAC
>DSCZ01000100.1 GCA_011048855.1 Desulfobacteraceae bacterium
ACTGGCCCGGCAACGTCCGGGAACTGGAAAACGTGCTTGAACGAGCGGTGATCAACTCCTCAGTCCCCAAGCTGCGCCTCTCAAAACCCCCCTGTTCAGCCAATGCATACCGTGGTCATATTTGACTATTTGTCATATATGACCACTGTTTCACGTCAACCAACTCTCCTCCACCAACCTTTCGAATTTAAATATGCATTGACAAATCAGCATCTTGGATCAAATGAAATTGCTGTTGTTGAGCCTGGCACGAAGCTTGAATATATTTTAAATGAAGCGCTTGATATTTTGGCCTGATTTAGACACGGCCAGGACTAGGCCCCTTTCAATTGGGTTGGCTGCCTATGGAGGACGCTGTGAAAGATCATAAGACAAAGAAGGAGCTTATAGATGAACTGGCGGAATTGCACTCGCAGAATGCTGATCTGAAAGAATCAATAGCCGGGAAGATATCGGCTGAGCTTGCGGCGGAGGAGGCCCGTCGCTACGCCGAAAGTATCGTGGAGACGGTTCGAGCGCCCCTTTTGGTCCTGGATGCGGACCTGAAGATCATCTCGGCAAACCGCTACTTTTACATCACCTTTAACGTTATTCCCTCTGAAACGCTCGGATGTTTCATCTATGACGTTGGAAACAAACAATGGGACATCCCCCTGCTTCGGGAACTGCTTGAAGATATTCTTCCTGAAAAAGAAGCGTTCGACGACTTTGAGGTTGCCCATGATTTCCAGGGCATCGGTCATAAAGTCATGTTGCTCAACGCCCGCCAGGTATATCGGAAAGACATCGATGCCAGGATGATCCTTCTCGCCATTGAGGACGTCACCGAGCGCAGGCGACTGGAAGCGTTGTTAAACGAGTCTGAAGAGCGCTTCAGACGCCTTTTTGAGAC
This sequence comes from Desulfobacteraceae bacterium, assembly GCA_011048855.1. Next base: position 893 of record DSCZ01000100.1, read on the forward strand.
CGCGAACGACGGGATCGTGCTTCTTGAAAAAGGCGAAGGGAAGATCACTCATGCCAATCCGGCCGCCGAGAAGTTGCTGGGATTTACCCGAGAGGAGAGCGTCGGAAATACGCTTCAGGAGATTGGTGTTTCACTCGATCTGGGTGATTTTCATGCGACAATGCAGAATTTGAACAAGAACGGCATGATTATGTACGATGATGTTCCGGTAAAAACCAAGACCGGGGAGCACATCGATACGGACATCTATCTCGTCGACCGGGCAAGGTTGGTGCATGCAATATTCGGGACATTTCCAAGCGTAAACTGGTTGAAAAAAAACTACGAGAAAGGGAAGAGAAGTATCGTTTGGTGGTGGATAACATTGCTGATGTGATAACCGTGATGGACTTGAATTTACGTCTCACCTACGTCAGCCCTTCCGTCATTCGCCTCAGGGGATACACGGCTGAAGAGGCCGTGGCGCAGACCATGGAACAGATCATGACGCCCGAATCCCTGCAGATCGTTGCCAGGGTCCTTGAAGAAGAAATGCGATTGGAGGCCGGCGGTACGGCAGACCCCGGCAGAATCCGCGTCCTGGAACTGGAGGAATACAGAAAGGACGGTTCCACCGTTTGGATTGAGGACCACCTGTCATTTATACGGGATGCGGCACAGAAGGCCGTGGGCATCATCTCAGTGGCCCACGACATCACTGCGCGGAGGTGGGCGGGCGCAGAAAAGGAGCTTTTGACAACCGCCATCGAGCATGTCAGGGAAATGATCGTCATTACCGATCCCGAAGGGACGATCCAGTATGTCAATCCTGCATTCGAATCCGTGACCGGCTACAGCCGGCAAGAGGCCATGGGGCAAAACCTGCGCATGCTCAAAAGTGGAAAACAGGATCGTCCATTTTATCAGAACCTGTGGAACACCATTGCCTCCGGAAAGAGGTGGGAAGGCCGCATGGTCAACAAGCGCAAGGATGGGAAACTGTTTACCGAAGATGCTTCGATTTCACCTTTCCTCGACACCTCGGGCCGAATCCTCCACTATGTTGCGGTCAAACGCGATATCACGGAGAAGCTCGAGCTTGACGAACAGTTCAATCAAGCCCAGAAGATGGAATCCATCGGCAGGCTCACGGGTGGTGTGGCCCACGATTTCAACAATTTGTTGACCACCATCATCGGCAATGCCGACCTTCTGGGCAGCGAGTTGGACAAAGAGTCCCCTTTCTGTGCGTATATAGCAGATATCGGTGATGCTGCGAAAAGGGCTGCCAATCTGACCCGGCAGCTTCTTACGCTCAGTCGCAGGCAGATCCTTCAGCCGGAAGTGGTGGATCTCAATGGGGTGGTGAGCGATATGAAGAATATGCTGCGGCGCATCCTGCGGGAGGATATCGAGCTGACAACCGCCCTGGAGCCGGAGCTTGGCAAGGTTATGGCCGATATCGGGCAGATCGAACAGGTGATCATGAATCTCGCGGTCAACGCCTGCGACGCCATGCCCGAGGGCGGAAAGCTCACCATCGAGACGGCCGATGTGGAACTCGACGAAAGGTATGCAAGAACCCACCTGGCGGTGACGCCGGGTCCTCATATAATGCTGGCTGTGAGCGACACCGGATGCGGGATGTCCTTTGAGGTGCGGGACAAGGTGTTCGAGCCCTTTTTTACGACCAAGGAGAGGGGCAAGGGGACAGGGCTCGGCCTTTCTACCGTCTACGGTATTGTAAAGCAGAGCAAAGGGGACATCCGGGTTTACAGCGAGCCGGGCAAAGGCACCTCTTTCAAGATCTATCTCCCCCGGGTGGACAGGGATGTAGAACGGGAGAAGAAAGCGGTAAGCCAGGTGTCTCCGGGAGGTTCGGAGACGATCTTGATGGTGGAAGACGAAGAACAGGTCCGCAATCTTGCCGTCAAAATACTTACAGGATACGGCTATCGGGTGTTGGCGGCGGGAAGCGGCCCTGAGGCCGTGGAGACGGCCGAAGGGCATGAAGGTCCCATTCACCTGCTGCTTACCGACGTGGTGATGCCCGGCGGGATGAACGGGAGGGAACTGGCGGATGCTTTGACAGGGTCCAGGCCGGAAATGAAGGTGCTTTTCATGTCGGGCTACACGGTTAATGCCATCGGACACCACGGTTATCTGGATGCCGGGGTGAACTTCCTCCAGAAACCTTTTACCCCCGATGCGCTGAGCAGGAAGGTCAGAGAGGTGTTGAATACAGAGGCCTGATGTCACAAAAGCCTGGTTGAGGCGGTGCTCATCGTTCCCTGTTTGACAGACCTGGAGAAATGAACATGGATATGGATGAGGAAACGAGCCGGAATAGGATTCTTGTTGTAGATGATGAAGAGCCCGTCGGACGCCTCCTGGCGCGCATCCTGAAGAAAGTGCATCGGGAGTGTTGTTTGGTTCTGAGCGCCGAGGAGGCCCGGCGAATTCTGAAGGAAGAGATTTTCGATTTGATCCTCTGTGATATACGCCTCCCGGGAGAATCCGGGATCAGTCTTGTCGAACATGTCATTTCCCACTATCCGGACACGGCCGTGATCATGGTGAGCGGCGAGGATGACCCGGAGACGGTTGAAAATGCCCTGGAAATCGGGGCGTACGGCTATATCGTCAAACCCTTCCATCGGAGCGAGGTTATCTTCAACGTCTCGAGCGCCCTGCGGCGTCAGAGTCTGGAGGTGAAAAGCCGGAACTATCGGGAGGGCCTGGAGCGTATGGTGGCCGACCGTACGGCGAAACTTGAACAGACCCTGGATGGGGTCATCCAGGTGCTCAGCCTGAGCGTGGAAACGAAAGACCCTTACACGGCCGGGCACCAACGGCGGGTGGCGGAGCTTGCCTGTGCGATAGCGGAGGAAATGGAGGTGGCCGTGCACCAGGTCAAAGGCATCCGTATGGCCGGGATGATTCACGACCTGGGGAAGCTCTCGGTTCCGTCTGAAATCCTCATCAAACCCGACCGCTTGAACGAAATGGAGTTTGCTTTGATCAAGGGTCATCCCAGGGTGGGTTATGATATCCTGAAAGGGATCGAATTTCCATGGCCCATCGCCGAGACTGTGTACCAGCACCACGAACGCCTGGATGGTTCGGGCTATCCCAGGGGGCTTAAGGCTGAGGAGATCATCCTGGAAGCGCGGATCCTTGCTGTAGCCGATGTGGTTGAGGCCATGGCCAGCCACCGGCCCTACCGTCCGGCCTTGGGCATCGATGCAGCCCTCGATGAGATTGAGAAAAATCGAGGAATCCTTTACGACGATGTCTTTGCAAATGCCTGTCTGAGATTATTCCGGGAAAAAGGGTTTCAACTTGAAGCGACTTGATTTCATGAGGAAACATCCACGACCTTGCATTTCACGGTTGCCGATACGGGCATCGGTATTCCCCCTGACAAGCTGGAGATGATCTCTAAATGGGGGCTCATCCACGGCGAGGCCCGGGACGGAGAAGGCGCCCTCGAAGAGGTTAAGCGGGCATTTGAGTCGGGAGACCCCTACCGTCTCATGTTGTTGGACTTCCAGATGCCCGGGATGGACGGGTTCGAACTGGCGGAAAAGGTCATGGAGAGCCCCTATGGAGCGGGTCTGGAGCAGGGAGCCCACAAGCTGAAGGGGTCCCTGGCGATTATGGGAGCCGAACGGGCCTTTGATGCGGCCTATGGTCTGGAGGTCATCGGCAGGGAAGGAAAGATGCAGGAGGCGGAGCATTCAGTGGATCTCCTCTTGAAGGAGCTTCAAGCCCTGGAGTCCTCCCTGCGGATCAGCCTTCCCTACGCCTCTCTCCCATTCATACGAGGGGAAGTGCCCATTGGAATGCCTCTTGCGCTAGATATGCGAGGAACCTTGTGAAATCGTGTTCAAGACCGAACAGTTGGAAGAGAACAAAAGTGCTGTTCCAGCCGGCCGTTTAATTGCCGGAGTGAATGATTTGAAGCATATTGCCAATATGATGAAAAGGAGACACGCAGCGTGAGGGTGAGCGGAAAGAGGATTGTCCGGATGCTGCTCGATTTGAGGGCGCGCCTCGGCAGAACCGGCCTGGCAAAGACGCACACCGACGATGAGCCACCGCTTCGGGCGGAACTGTTCAGCACGGAACAGATGAATCGGCACGCCATTAAGCTGGCGGACTAGCATAAGCTGAGTTCGGGACGCCCTTCGGCCCTACTTCTGACGCGTCTGGCTGAGAATGAAGAGATCCTGATTGGCTCGCCAGGCCGCGGCCGGAAAAGACGCCGACGAACGGGCGGCACATGTTGGGTTTTATCTTATCGATATGGGTCTGCCGCAACTCCGGCGGGCCATGGGGGTATATGAGTCCACAGCCGAGGCGATTCAGAAATGGATCGGCCGCAGTCCTTTGCTCCTTTATCTGGTCACGATCACGTTGATGACTGTTGTTTTTACCGCGACGTTGTTGATGAAGGCACAGGCTGGTGGGGTAGGGGGTTGGGCCCTCGCGTTGATGGGCGTTCTCTTACTCTTGTCCACGAGTCACCCTGCGGTGGCCTTGGTGAACTGGCCCGCGACGTTAACGGCGGCGCCGCACCTGTTGCCACGAATGGATTTTTCCAAAGGGATTCCGCCGGAATCGCGGACGCTGGTTGTGATTCGGACAATGATCACAAGTGTACAAAACATCGAAGCCTTGGCCGAGGGGCTTGGAAAGGCACCGAGGCCATTTCTACAACTGGTACGACACGGAGTCTCTGAAACCACTGGAACCAGCCTACATCTCGACCGTGGACAGCGGGAACCTCGCAGGTCATCTGCTGACCTTGCGATCGGGCCTGCTGGCACTTGCCGATCAAAAGATCCTGGGGTTCCGATGGATTGAGGGCCTGAGCGACACACTCGAGATTCTGGGGGACATGGCCGGGGGAGCGGGAGGAGACACGTCGACCCGGATCGCTCAACTACAGAAGGACCTGGCGTCCGCGTTGGATTCCCGGCCAACCAAGCTCCTAACGACGCAAAGGCGCCTGGCCCGGCTGGCCGCATCCGCCGCGATCGTGTTGGAGAAGCTCGATGCCGAACCCGGGGCTTCTGAGAGCGGGGTGAAAGGGTGGGCGAACGCCCTGGTCCGTCAATGCCGGGACGCCCTTGATGACCTGACGTTTCTCACCCCATGGAGTCTCTCATCGGCTCCTCCGAATGGATTCGGTGACTTCCCCTCCATGGATGAGATCCCGACGCTTCGCCAGCTGGCAAGGTTTGACGTGGAGGCGCTGCCGACCATCGAGGACCGCTTCGGCCCGGACGCAACCGTAGAAGAGAGGGAAGGGTTGGTTGAAATTCGATCTCTCGTCACCGCGGCAAGTCAACGCGCCAGGAGAAGGATGGCAGTCATAGAACGCCTTGCGCTGGAATCCGGCGAACTCGCACGCATGAAGGTTGGCTTCCTGTTCGACAAGGCACGTCGTCTCCTGGCGATCGGCTATAATGTCGGCGAGCGACGCCTTACGCCAGCCGGCACGGATTCGGCTACAGTGTTTTCGAGCACGCGGAGCGGGGCCTATCAGTCGGGAGGCGCCTTCGGTTTCCGCGACCAGTTGCAGGACGCGATGGCGTTAATCCACGCCGAGCCCCATCTCGTGCGCGAGCATTTGCTCCGCTGCGCCGCCCGTCAGTTTCCGGAGGGGGATGTTCAGCGTTGGTGGCATCCTCCCTCGGGGAGGGGCGTGCGCACCCGTTGTTCCGATGATTACTTGTGGCTCCCGCTTGCGACATGCCGATACGTTCTCAGCAGCGGGGACACCGGGGTATTGGACGAGTCCGTTCACTTCATCCGGGGCCGCCAGGTAAAAATTGGTGAAGACTCTTGTTACGATCTGCCCGAGCGCTCTGAAGAGGCGGCGAGCCTTTACGAACACTGTGTCCGAGCCATCCTGAACGGCCTCAAATTCGGTAAGCACGGATTGCCTCTCATCGGCTCCGGTGACTGGAACGACGGTATGAACCTGGTGGGCGAACATGGCAAGGGTGAAAGTGTATGGCTGGGGTTCTTCCTGTATGAGGTGCTCATGCAATTCACGGAGGTTGCCCGTACGCGGGGGGATCACGCTTTCGCCCAACATTGCCAGAGGAAGGCGGAAGAGCTACGCCGGAACCTCGAGCAGCATGGCTGGGACGGCGGTTGGTACCGCCGGGCCTACTTCGACGACGGATCGCCGCTTGGATCCTTTAGCAACCCCGAATGCCAAATTGATTCGATTGCTCAAAGCTGGTCTGTTCTATCCGGCACGGCAGGCACAACCATTGAAAAACGGGTTGAATCTCTTACAGGGTGTTTCCAGCGCTCGTGCCGCTTAGAAACAGGCGTAACAAAATATTATAGAAAAATGATATGATTCGAGAAAAGGGAGGCATCACATAATGGAAGATCTGAATGTGGTTATCGCCGGAGCTGCCGGTGAAGGAGTGCAGACCGTCGGGGAAGTGCTCGCGGAAACCATCGCAGGACACGGCTATGCCGTATTCGCCTGGCAGGAATTCGAATCCAGAATCCGGGGAGGCCAGAACAGTTATTCCATCCGGATCAGCGAAAAACCGGGCAATGCGCCGGTCATTAAAGCGGATATTGTTCTGGCGTTGAACGATGGCGCGTCCATGAAATACGGGCCGCTGATTCAAACGGACGGCATTCTCATCGCGGAGAAAAAGATTCGAGACCGGATGATTGCCATTGCATTTTCGGATATCGCCGAGAAGGAACTGGGCAACAAGATCTACGCCAACACGGTGGCCGTCGGCGCACTGGCTGCAGCGATCGGCATGAATATAGAAGTTCTCCACGCGGTTCTTGCTCAAAAATTCGCCAAAAAAGGGGATACGGTGGTGACGGCCAATCGTATTGCGGCCGAGAAAGGCTATCTCCTCGCCCATGAAGGCTGCCGGGGTATCTGCCCTTGGCAACTGCCGGAACGAGACACCCGGTACCAGCTCGTCTCGGGAACAGAAGCCCTTGCCATGGCGGCTGCTTTGGCCGGGTGCCGGTTCATTGCGGCGTATCCCATGTCGCCTGCGACCGGTATCGTTACCTTTCTGGCCGAAAACGAGAAGGAATTCCAAGTGTTCATCGAGCAGGCGGAAGACGAGATCGCAGCCGTTAACATGGCCATCGGCGCCGGTTTTGCCGGAGCCCGGGCCATGACGGTCACCTCCGGCGGCGGCTTCGCCCTGATGGTGGAAGCCGTCAGTCTGGCCGGGATGGTCGAAACACCCCTGGTCCTTGTCCTGGGGCAGCGGCCGGGACCCGCCACCGGACTTCCGACCCGCACCGCTCAGGGCGATCTCCTGTTCGCCGTCCACGCCGGACATGGCGAATTTCCCAAACTGGTGCTGGCGCCTGCCGATGCAAAAGACATCTTCAGACAAACCGTGCGCGCCTTCAATCTAGCCGACCGCTACCAGATACCGGCCATTGTGCTCACCGATCAGTTCCTGCTGGACGCTCTATTTTCAGTGGAAGACATTCGGTTGGAGCAGTATTCCCCCGAATTCCATCCAGCGGACCCATCCGTTATCGACGATTACCATCGCTATCGGGTGACGGAAAACGGCATATCCCCGCGCCTGTATCCGGGTCAAAGCCCGCATTTGGTGACTGCGGACAGCGATGAACACGATTCTACCGGCCACATCACCGAAGACTTGGCTGAAACCGTGCCGACAATGGTGGAAAAACGCCTCGCGAAGTATCGGGCCTTGAAATCCGCAATGCGCCCGCCTGAGGAGGTCGAAGTCGAGGGGTCGGACCGGATTCTTGTGGGATGGGGCTCTTCGCGCCCGGCTCTGCTTGAAACCCTTGAAGGACTTCACAAAAATGGGATTCGGGCGGGCATGATCCATTTCACGGAACTGTGGCCGCTGCCGGCATACCGGTTTCCCGAAGGCAAGACCTACTGGAGCGTCGAAAACAACGCCACCGGCCAACTGGCGAGGTTGGTGCGCTCCGAATACGGAATCATGTTTTCCGGCCAGGTCCATCGGTATGACGGTCTGCCCTTGACCGGACCTTACATTCAGGAGGAGCTGCAATGGTGAAAATCGACGACTACAAGAACGATGTTCCTGTCCAGTGGTGCCCCGGATGCCCGAATTTCGGAATCCTCAACGCTCTCAAGACAGCGTTGACGACACTGGGGAAAAAGCCCCACGAGTGTTGCCTCGTTTCCGGCATCGGGCAGGCCGCCAAATTGCCTCACTATCTCAAATGTAACTTTTTTAATGGATTGCACGGAAGAGCTCTTCCGGTGGCCCTGGGCATCCATGTGGCCAATCCACATCTGACAACCATCGTCGTTACCGGGGAAGGAGACTGTTACGGAGAAGGCGGCAATCATTTTCTCCATGCGCTCCGTCGCAATCCCGATATCACGGTCGTGGTCCATAACAACGGGTTTTATGCCCTCACCAAAGGTCAGGCTTCCCCGACCACGAGGGTTGGAGAGAAAAGAAGCCTCCATATCCACGGTGTGGAAATCGCGCCCCTGAACATGCCGGCTGTTGCCGTCGTCCATGACTGTACATTTGTGGCCCGGGGTTTTGCAGGGGACGGCGATCATTTGAAATCGATTTTGGTGGAAGCCATTGGTCATCCCGGCTTGTCCATTGTGGAAGTCATCCAGCCGTGCATCACTTGGGGGACCCATCCGGTGAGCTGGTATCGGGAAAGGGTCTATACACTGGGTGACGATTATGAACCGACCGACCGACAAGCGGCCTTGGAAAAAACCATGAAAACGGAGGAAAGAATCGCCACCGGCATTCTGTTTCGCACCGCGCCTCGAAAACCGTTCGCCGAGCGGTTCCGGAAAGAGATCACAGATCGGCCCTTTGCCGAGTTAACCCCGGTTCCTCCGGAAAAAATAGCGGCCTTTCTGTTCGGTTTGAGAAAGGGGTATATTCCCGAACCGGACGATTCCCATTCTTCTCGGCCTCACTTAGTGATTTAGAAAAAATAATTATAAGATATAAAGTGTTTACAGCGCGACTCCTTTTTCTTTGCAGTGTCCATCCGGAAATGCCGGATGGGCACTGCGAAGTTTCCAGATCGGAAATGAGGGATTTTGTCCGCGCTACGCTTGGACTCCCCAAACTACATTTGGGTCCCCGGTTTGTCCAAGATCAAGGAAACCGGGGACCCGAAGCGAAGCGATTGGGGACTGAGCACCCGAAGTGGTGCGAAGAAACCGGGGACCCGAAGCGAAGCGATTGGGGACTGAGCACCCGAAGCGGTGCGAAGAAAACAATGGGTTGTGTGGAGACGTACTGGAGTACGTCGCCTGTCTGCGGTGCCGGCACAGGCAGGCACAGGAAAGCCCGCAGTTTTATCCCGATCCTGTCGGGGTTGACGTAGAGACTGGGCAAAAGGACCATTTTCGGGTGGAAACTTGATAAAATCGTCTTGTAAGCACCATGCAGGCAGTTCAGCCGTCGTACCAATCTTTATGTAAACCGACTGAAGGTCATATTTTTTGTCAGTGAGCGCAGACGAAACAAATGTTTTTGTTGTGCCTCGCCGGGACTCTTTCAAGGACAAAAAAGGTATTGTCAAAATCGATCACATTTTTCTTGACAGAGACAACGATTTTGGCGTTATTTTCTATTGTACAATTCTATTTTTAATACCATGCTATATAGACTCTGCCGCTTGTTCTTTCTTTATTTTAAAAAATAAGGGGGTTCGCACCATGCAAACATTAAAATGCCGGTATATATTCTCTGCTATGACATTGTTTTTTTTCTTGCTCGCCACCTCCGTATGCGCCTGGGGCCAGTGGGGGCCGCCGGGAGGGCAGCAACCCCAACAGCCGCAGTACCCTTATTCTCAGCCGCCTCAACATCCCCAGCAATTGGCTCCTCCACCAGCTTCCGGTCAAAGTTTCAATGACGCTTTGGGACGCTTCCGGATTAATCTTCCGGCGGGGACCGTTCCAGTGGGAGCCACCTACAATTTCAGTATTCCGATGGAGATGTGTCAGATCAGCATCATGACAATCACCCAGGAGCAAATGTTCCAGATGCAACAGCAAAATTTTCCCAATATGCTGCGACAGATGGGCGCAACAATAGACACCGAGCAGCAGATGAATGTAAACGGGCGTCAGGGACGTTTCATCGCCGCTACCATGCGGGATCAGAGCAGCGGTATGTCCATGCATTCAATGAACGTCTTCATCAGCAGCGGTGGAATCTGGGTCCAGGTCATGGGGCCTGAGCAGAATATTCAGCAGGTAAGCAAGGTTTTTAATTCCGTGCTGGCTGGGTTGCAGTTTTGACCGCAGTTTTCGTGTGCGGCGGGCTGGATATTCCGCGCGGTGTTGTCAACCGGTGGAGCAAAGGACGCATTTGTTGTTTACTGATTGAGTTTCCAGAGTGGAATTTCCCGGAATCGATCGTAGCCTTCAGCCTCGTTCAGTTTTCGGACGATATCCTTTGACCATGCAAGGTTCAAACTACGCCGGTCCCCTGTCAGCAGGTCCTCCATGATACGTGTCCCGCGGATGACTTCTGTCCATTTGTCGTGTATTTTCTGCTGCACTGATTCCCTGTTCCGGTTGGCCTGCCTGTAAATCTCGCCCGCTTCCCTGAGGCTTTGTATCGCGGTTTCGATGCGTTCCTGGAGCACGTGCTGAGCCGTTCGTGACGATCCCCAGATCTCGAGCAGTACCGGGAGATTCTGCGGGAAGGTTTCAGCCGGGGATGCCACGTAAGTGGTGTAGAAGACCCAGCTTCCGGTCGGCCCGACGTTTCCCAGCATGACATACTGAATACATCGGTACTGCCGGCCTGCCAGCTCATACTCGTAATCGATGTAGGCAGCCTGCGAGTATCCCGGAACCGGTGGAGCAGGGGCTGCTTCCACCACGCGGGTAATTCTCCGGGGTGGCAGGCCTTGCTGCCGGCTTGTTATATTTGAAAACGCGGTATATTCCTGCAGGGCGCTTATCGGATCGGTCGGGTCGAATACCGGACCGGGGAATGGCATACCTGCAATGCTCGGTAACTGGCCCGCCGCGGCTCTTGTATGGACGGAAGCCCATACACCGCGCTCTATCACACCGTGAGGCCCGTGAGCCGAGGCCATGCCTTTCTGGGCGAAGCTAATCACCCATCCGTCAGGCAACCGCATCGAGCCGCTGCCGTCCGGAAACGGGGTCTCCCGCCAATTCAAGGCTGCGGGGGGCGGAGTGGCCCCTGCACCTCCGGTGGGTCGAATCAATCGGGGCAGGGATTCGTATAGAGTTTGAGGGGTGTCAAAAACGAATCCGTTACTCCCCACTCCTTGTCCGACGACGGCATAACCGATCCCCGCCACCAATGTTCCTTGAAAATTTGCTTTAAAGAGCACCTCGGCACGTTGATCTCCGGCATCCCTGAAGGCTCCGAACAGCTCGGGGCCATAATCGAAGAATCCATGCACTTCTTTCAATGCCAGTGCCAGGAGTTCGGTTGCGGACCCGCTCCCGGATCGAGTAGTGGTAAGGTGCCGGCCCGTTGCCTGGTGATCTGTTAGAAGTCTGTAACCCTGTGGAGTTTGTTGCTGGGCCGGTGTGGGAACAGATGCCGTAAGAGATAAGTATAAGAACATGAAGACCCCGTATTTTATTTTCATAAGGCCTCCTGCAACAGCTTATTCCGGCTGTATGAAATATTCCGCTGATTCGAATGGCGCTGTAACAGCGCCCGGGGTGAAAATCTGCCGATAAAAACCCTCATTTTTAAAATAATAGCTCATGAAAAAGATTATTGACAAGAAATTTTTGTTTCCCTGAAGACGATATTATCAGCCATAAAGTGAGGACGCATCCGGGTCGGTTGGTTCGAGTTCCTTAAATAGTTCGGCGTACGGATTGGGGCGGATGTCCGGCGCATGCAGGTAGAGCGGTGTAAGGGTTTCCGGGTCGTCATAATCTTTTGCGCGAACCCTCCGGAGACCAAGAAAGCCCACCGTCGAGGCCCGGAGATTCCATAGATGCGGCGGGGCAAGAACAATGGAGTCCCCGATGCCTGCCCGGAGCAATGAGACCTGTTTGGGATAGTCGTTGCCAATGATCGTGACACGGTCACGGTAAAAAGTGCCAAGTTCGTTAAATGGAACGCAGGTATCGGGTCCGGATCTTTCCGGATATGGAAAACCGGGTGAAAACGGGGCTGTGAAAACTTCTCCCCGGCGTGCGTCGAGTATAGGAGCAACGGTTGTCGAAGTCCCTGTCAGTTGGCAGGCGAGGGCTTCGAGGCTTGATATCCCTACCAGTGGAGCATTCAGTGCATGTGCAAAACCCTTGGCCGCTGCAAGCCCCACCCTGAGTCCCGTGAAGCTTCCGGGGCCTATCGCTACGGCAAGGGCAGAGACGGTTCGCACCGAGAAGCCCAGCGCCGTCAGTATTTCTTCAAGGGCTGGAAACATGCCGGCGAATCGGCCGGCACCGCCGGACATCACGTATTCGGCTTTCAAGCTTCCGTCTTCATCGAGCAACGCCACGCTGAATTGAAAACTACTGGTATTTATAGCAAGAATCATGGTTGATCCTATTGTAAAATTCTCGCCATGTCATTGTAGATAACGACGGCCATGAGCGTGAGCAGCAGCACAAGCCCGAATTTCTGGGCATATTCCCTTTTCTTCAGGCTCAACGGGCGGCCGGAGACGGCTTCTATCAGTAAAAACAAGATCACTCCTCCGTCCAGCACAGGTATCGGAAGCAGGTTGAGCACGAAAAGATTGACGCTGATAATCGCAATAAAGGGAATCAGGTGGATCAAGCTTTCCTGGGCTAACTGACCCGTGAGTTGGCCGATCATAATCGGTCCCCCGATGGTGCTCATCGGCAATATCCTCTGAAACAGTTTTACGATCGTCATCACGGTTAGCCTGGTGATTTCCCATGTCCGTCCGATTCCTTCCATCATTGCCTGGACCGGGCCGAGGGAGACCTGGCGGAACTCGCCGGACGACACGATTCCGATCAGCGGGGTTTTTACCTCTTCTCCGAAAAGGTTTTTTGTCGACGAGATCCTGGCCTGAAGTGTTACGGTCACCCGGCGGCCCTCTCTCAGAATCGTGATTTCCATGGGCCGGTCCATATGCTCTGCAACGGCTTTGCGGATTTCGTTCCAGCCGGCTATCGGGGTGTCGTCCACCGCGACCAGGACATCACCTTTCTGTATCCCCGCTTCAGCGGCCGGGGAGTCCGGGGTCACCTGGCCAACTTCGGATGTCAGTACCTGTGTGCCCGCGAACATGTAAAAAAATATGAATATAATCAGGGCAAGCAGCAGGTTGAACAGGGGTCCTGCACCGACGATCGCGAGCCGTTTGCCGACGCTCTGGTTCGAAAAAGCACGGGCCGCTTCGGCTGGAGACAGGCTTTCGGTGTCATCATCGGTGTTTTCCCCGAGCATCTTGACGTAACCTCCCAAAGGGAGGGCCGAGATAACGTATTCGGTTTCACCCCGGCGCCGGCTGACAAGTTTGGGGCCGAAACCGAGCGAAAAGGTCAGCACCTTGACCTTGAAAAATTTGGCTACCAGAAAATGCCCCAGTTCATGGAAGAAAATGAGTATGCCGAGCACACACACGAAAGGCAGAATGTAATACAAAAATACGTTCATAAATATCACCGTTTAGAGGAAATCCGCATCCTTTAAAATAATACTTCCGGCCGGGTTTTCCAGCCTTTTCGCAACCTGCGCCCGCCGGTGCCGCGCATTTACCTGAATCTCTGGTGCGAACGGTTCTGTCTAATGTCTCCTACGACCTCTTCAGCCGTTTGCCTGGCCCCGGCGTCCGATTCAAGTATTGTATCAAGATCCTCTGCCGGAAGTGGGCCGATTTTTCCTAGTGTCTCGGCTATGATAACGGCTATATCCAAAAATTCAATCCGTTCTTCGAGAAAGGCCGCCACTGCGATTTCATTGGCCGCGTTCAGGGTCGCCGGCGCGGTGCCCCCGGACTCAAGCGCTTCCAGAGCTAAACGGAGGCACGGGAACCTTATGACATCGGGTGGTTCGAAGGTCAATGCTCCGACTTTTTCGAGGCTGAGAGGCGGAAGATCGTTCGGGGAATGCTCGGGAAAAGAGAGCGAATAGGAGATGGCGGTACGCATATCCGGGATCCCCATCTGGGCGATAATGGAACCGTCGCAATATTCGACCATGGAGTGAATGATGCTTTCCGGGTGCACGATTACATCTATCTGCCGGGGCTGTAGATCAAAGAACCATTTGGCTTCGATCACCTCGAGCCCCTTGTTCATCAAAGTGGCGGAATCTATAGAAATTTTCCGCCCCATGCTCCAGTTGGGGTGCCGCAGCGCCTGTTCGGGAGTCACCGAGGCCAGCTTTTTATTGTCCCAGGTTCTGAACGGTCCGCCTGAGGCGGTGATTATAACGCGGCGCAGGTTTTCACGGTTGTGACCCTGCAGGCACTGAAAAATGGCGCTGTGTTCGCTGTCAATGGGAAGCAGCCGAGCACCGCTTCGTTTTGCCCGCTCCATGACTAGTCCACCGGCCATGACCATCGTTTCTTTATTCGCCAGCGCTACATTTTTGCCGGCACTGACCGCTTCGAGCGTCGGCAGGAGACCGGCCGCGCCGCTCATCGCGGACACGACCGTGTCAGTTTCCTGGAGGGATGCAATCGACCTATACCCTTCGGTTCCAACCAGTATTTCAGGAACCCTGCCGCCCCCGATAAAATCCGGAAGCGCATCTGCGGTCGCGGTGTCGCGGACGGCCACCACCTTCGGGTTGAAGCGGTTTATCTGGGAAGCAAGCAGTTCGGCGTTCCGGCCGGCCCCCAAGGCATAGACATCATAGAGCCCGGGGTTCGCTTCGATGACCTTCAGCGTATTCACCCCGATTGAACCGGTGGAACCAAGGACTGTAATTTGTTTCATTTGTCGACCCCCGTTGTCGGTTTACACCCCGCTTTTTTCGACCCCGATACCGATTTCGACGCCGACAAGGTGAGGATGGCGCATTTCTCCATTTCATAAAAATATCACAGCGTGAACAAAGCCAGGTATAAATACATTACAGGCGAAGCACCCAGCAGGCTGTCCACGCGGTCGATTATCCCACCGTGGCCCGGCAGCAGGCCGCCGGAATCTTTGACCCCATGATTTCGCTTGAGCATGGATTCGATCAAGTCTCCGAGCTGGCCGGCAATACCCGTCAGCGCGGTGACAATGAAAAGGGCGACGTTTACGGGATGAATGCCCGTATAGGCGGCGAAAAGAACTCCGGCGGCGGTTCCGGCGAAAAAGCCTCCGAAAGCGCCTTCCCAGGTTTTATTGGGACTTACAGATTCATACAGCTTGTGCTTTCCCCAGGTGCGGCCCGTGTAGAATGCTCCTGTGTCGGTCGCGAAAACCACCACCAGCAAAAAGAATATCCACATATGGCCGCGGGGCTGAATATCAATCAAAACAATCAGCGCCAATGGAAGGCATATGTAAATCGGTCCAAGAATTGCGCAGCCTGCAGTCGAAGTGTGCTTTTCGTCGGGCGGCATATCGCGCAAAAGGGATTGAAGAAGCGGCACAAAAGCAAAAAGGGTGATGATGCCCGGCGTCAGTATGATCCAGCGCAGGGAAAGGGAAAGGAAAAGAACGGCTGTCAAAAACATCGAGAGGAGCCTGACGGTCGGGGCGACTTCGGGGCGGATCATCCGGTAGAATTCGTTCAGCCCGAGAATGGCTGTGGCACATAACAACCCGTGGAACAGCCACCCAGGCCCGGGGCCGATTACGTAAACCAGAATCGGGACGGCAACAATCGCCGTTATCCATCTTTTTGCATGCATGGTGTTAATCGTCCGACTGATTTTGACATTAAAGATTGATGAAATCTTGAAAAAGTGGTTCCGATTCCGGACTCAGGCCCCGCCGAAACGCCTCTTTCGTTTTCTGAACTCAGCCAGCGCCTCGAGTAATTCCTCTTTTCCAAAATCCGGCCAGAAGCATGATGTTAAATAAAACTCCGTGTAAGCGATCTGCCATAGCATGAAATTACTTATTCTTTGTTCCCCACTGGTTCGTATTAACAGGTCTGGTTCCGGCATGTCCGGTGCGTAAAGGTGTTGCGAAATAAATTCCTCAGTGATGTTTTCAGGATCCACTGCTCCACGCCGGACATCTTCGGCTACGGCCATGAAGGCGTCCACGAGTTCCTGCCGACCTCCATAACTGAGCGCCAACGTCAACTGCATGTCCCTGTTTGAGCTGGTGAGCGACATCGTTTCAAGCAAGGTCTTGCGGACCGATGCAGGCAGTTTATCAAACCTGCCTATACATCTCAGGCGGATACCGTTATCCTGGAGTTCTTTCAGCTCGCTCTTTAAATAACTGCCGAGAAGTCCCATAAGCGCCTGAATTTCCTTCGGGGGACGCTTCCAGTTTTCCTCGGAAAAAGCATAGAGGGTAAGCCACTGTATACCGGCCTCACGACAGGTCCTGACGACTTCCCGGACGGCCTCCGCTCCCTTCCTATGCCCCTTGATGCGGCTCATTCCACGCTGCTGAGCCCAGCGGCCGTTTCCGTCCATGATGATGGCTATATGAACCGGTAGTCTGTTTTCGAGTTCAGAGTTCATAGGCATAAACGCGGTAAGACAGGATAAGATGGTGTTGACGGGCGCCGTTTTTCAAATAGCGATCGACGATATACAGGAGGATGGAGACCAGGCAGCCGGCACGGTGCTAGAATTCGATGATTTCTTTTTCTTTATCCGCGGTGACCCTGTCGATTTCCTCAATAAAATCATCGGTCGTCTTTTGAACCTGGTCAAATGCCTTGTGGAGCTCATCCTCGGAAATTTCCTTTTCCTTTTTCAGGTCTTTCAGAGTATCGTTTGCATCGCGTCGGTGGTTTCGGACCGAAATCTTGGTTTCCTCGGCCATTTTCCGGGCTACCTTTGCGAGTTCCTTGCGGCGTTCTTCACTTAGCGGTGGTATCCCGATACGGATGAGCTTGCCGTCGTTCATCGGGGTGAGCCCCAGCTCTGATTTCAGGATGCTTTTCTCTATGTCTCCGATTATGGATTGGTCCCAGGGCTGGATTGTAATAAGACGACTCTCGGGCACCGATATTGAAGCGACCTGGTCGATGGGCATAAGTGTGCCGTAGCATTCAACCTTAATTCCGTCAAGCAGGGCCGTGGAGGCTCTGCCGGTGCGTACGCGGTTAAAATCACGCTTCAACGCTTCAATGGCCTGGGCCATCTTTTGCTTTGCTTCCGAAATAATCTCGTCTTTCATCTCTGTTCTCCTGAGATCAGGCTGCCCACCGGTTCACCGGCCAGGATTCTTTGCATGTTTCCCTTCGCGTCAAGGTTGAAAACGATGATGGGGATCCTGCGGTCCATTGCGAGACTTACCGCAGTCAAATCCATTACTTTCAACCCGCGGTCGATGACCTGCCTGTACGTGATGGAATCGAAACGCAACGCTCCGGGGTTCAGCTCCGGATCTGCATCGTAAACGCCGTCGACTTTGGTCGCTTTGAGGACAGCGTCTGCACCAAGTTCTGCGGCCCTTAGAACCGCTGCGGTGTCCGTGGTGAAAAAAGGATTCCCGGTTCCTGCCCCGACTATGACTATTTCATCGCGGGCAAGTCGTTTTTCAGCGGATTCGACGGTATAGGGCAGCGCCACTTCGTTGATCTTAAAGGCACTCATCACGGCCGCGGCAGTGCCGGCATGCCGCACTGCCTGCCCGAGGGCAATGGAGTTGATGATTGTTGCAAGCATCCCCATGTGGTCTCCTGCAACTCGTCCGACGCCGTATTCGTCGCAGCGAAGGCCCCTGAATATGTTCCCTCCGCCGACGACGACGATCACCTGCACACCTTTATCCTTAAAGGCTTTGAGCGATGCGGCGACGTGGGCCAGCACAGAGGGGGAGAGCCCGAAGGTCAGCTCCCCCATCAAAGCCTCACCGCTCAATTTAAGCACCACTCGCTTAAATCGAGGGCGGTCGTTATTCATTCTCATCTCCGAGCTGGAAACGGGCGAATCTTTTAATTACGATATTTTCGCCTGTTTTTGCGATCATCTCGTTCAGGTAATCCTGGATCGTTATGTCCGGGTTCTTTACAAACGGCTGATCCAGCAGACAGGCTTCAGAGTAAAATTTATTCAGCTTACCTTCGACTATCTTCTCTATTACTTTTTCCGGCTTGCCGGTCTCCCTGGCCTGGGTGGCATAGATTTCCTTCTCACGCTGGAGGACTTCCTCAGGCACCGTTTCCCTGTCCACGGACACGGGGTTTGTCGCCGCTATCTGCATGGCAAGGTTTTTAGCGAATTCAGTGAAGTCATCCGTTCTTCCGGTAAAATCGGTTTCGCAGTTCACCTCGACAAGCACTCCGATTTTCCCTCCGCCGTGAATATAGGATTGAACCTGACCGTTTGAGGTGGTTTTGGAACTTCTTTTTTTCGCGGTGGCGATGCCTTTTTTTCTGAGATAATCCACTGCGGCCTTGATATCGCCGTCACATTCCTTCAACGCGACCTTGCAGTCCATGATTCCGACACCGGTTTTTTCTCTGAGATCCTTTATCATTTCGGTGGTGATATTCAATTTCCAGTCTCCTTTACTTTTTATCACGCGGCTGGTGTTTCCTCTGTTTCGGCTTCGGCCTGGGCCGGTGCCTGGACGTCGTCTTTTGGAAGAACGATCACTTCAGGACCGCCTTGCTCGGCCGCCCCGGCTTTTTTGTCCTCTTCCTGTTCTTCCTTCTGTATCCTCGCTTCGGCTTTCAGGCGTTCTTCGGCTATTCCGTGGCCCTCAACCGCCGCGTCGGCTATCCTGGAGCAGATCAGGCGGATGGCCCGGATTGCGTCATCGTTGCCCGGGATGATGAAGTCGATTTCATCGGGGTCGCAATTGGAATCTGCAATCGCGACAACCGGTATGCCGAGTTTCTTTGCTTCTTTGACGGCTATTCTCTCCCTTTTGGGGTCCACAACAAACACTGCCCCGGGAAGTTCATCCATATTCTTGATGCCGCCCAGGTTTTTTTCGAGCCGGACAAGTTCTTTCTCCATCTTGAGAATTTCTTTCTTGGTATAACGGTTGATTGAACCGTCCTGCTTCATCGTTTCAAGTTCCTTGAGCCTCGCGACACTTCGCTGTATCGTTTGAAAGTTGGTGAGCATTCCCCCAAGCCACCTGTTGACGACATAGAACATGCCGCAACGTTCACTTTCTTCGATTATCGAATCATGGGCCTGCTTTTTTGTACCGACGAACAAGATGGAGTAGCCGTCGCCGACGGTGCGAATCAGGAAGTCATATGCGATTTTGAAAAGTCTTACGGTCTTCTGCAGGTCTATAATATGGATTCCGTTCCGCGCCCCGAAAATGTAGGGCTTCATTTTGGGGTTCCATCTCCTGGTCTGATGCCCGAAGTGGACGCCCGACTCCAGCAATTCCTTCATGTTGATTACTGCCATTGTGCTTTCTCCTTCTGCGGGGCCTTTGCCGCCGCGCCGCGGTTTTTACGTCCGCCCGGAAAAATATTTCCCCTGAAAACAACAGGACAACCGGGGCCTGGTCCCGGGCGTGCTTATTGGCCCTTGAGATAACCTCAAGGGGTTGATATATTGATGCCGGTTGAAACGTTGAGGAGGCCGGCGCCTGAGCCATAAACAACAATTTATATCTTTACCATCAATTTTTTGCAAGATAAATTTACGATATCCATGGACTTGACTTCAAGAGGTGCAGGTGGAAAACAATCCCGATATTTTGCTTGTCAGGCGGCGTGAACTTGACGCCCGGGAGGCGGATATTTTTTCATCCTGGGCTTGCCCGAGCAACAGGGGCGTCCGGCGGAAGACGGACCCGAGGGAGGATCTCGGCCACCGGCAGCGTTTTTCGATAGACGGAGACCGCATCCTCCATTCTCTGGCCTATTCCCGTTATATCGACAAGACGCAAGTCTTCTACTTGATCAAAAATGACCATATAACCCACCGGGTGCTTCATGTACAGCTCGTATCGAAGATAGCACGCACAATCGGAAGACTTCTTGGCCTGAACGAAGATTTGATAGAGGCTGTATCCCTGGGTCATGACATCGGTCATACTCCCTTCGGGCACGACGGTGAGAAATTCCTCTCCAAACTCTGTGAATCGCAGGGCATCGGTGCGTTTTTGCATAATATCCAAAGTGTAAGGTTTCTTCAGGATATCGAAAGAAAAGGTAAAGGCTGGAACCTGACCCTCCAGGTGCTTGACGGTATCCTTTGTCACGACGGCGAAATGCATTCCAGGAACCTGGAGCCGTTCTGGTCCAAGGATTTCGAAATCCTGGACGCGGAGATGGATGAGAAACAGCGGAATCCCGTCATCGACCTCAGGCCGATGACAATGGAAGGCTGTGTTGTACGGATGGCCGATACGATAAGCTATATCGGCCGGGACATAGAAGATGCCATACGTCTTGGGTTGATGGTCAGATCGGACATCCCGGAGCGGCCCGGGCGTGTACTTGGTGATTCGAACGGTACAATCGTTTACAGCCTGGTGGAAGACCTCGTAAGTCAAAGCCTGGGGTCGCCTTTCCTGCGTTTCAGCGATGAAATCGGCGAAGCGCTCAAGGAGCTGAAGACGTTCAACGAAGAGTGGATTTATCGCAATCCGAAGGTCAAAGAGCAGACCTGTAAAATCGAATTGATGTTCAGCCTTCTCTTTGAAAAATATCTTGCAGACCTGGAATGTGGAAATGAAGATTCCGAAGTGTTTTCCGGGTTTTTAAACGGCATGTGCGCGCGCTACCGCGAAAATACCCCGAATGCCGCCATCGTGCGGGATTTCATCGCAGGGATGACCGATGAGTACTTTATCCACCAGTGCAGACATCATTTAATGCCGCAGATAAGGCCGGGTTTTTTTCGGAGGCAGTAAAATGTATGTTGACAACAGCTTATTACCAGGATAGGGTATGAGCGCTGTATCGATGTAACGATAGCGATATAAGCGAGCCCTCTTTTTCAGTCACTATGATATATCGCCCGATAGACTTTTTCGGTCGCCTTTGACCGATTAAAATATAAAAGGCTCGGCAAAGCTGAAGTTAATCGTCAGGCGATCTCGTCAGGAGTTATGTTCGATGAGTTTCTACACGGCAAGACTGAAATTCCGGATCCAGAAAATGCCTCCACTTGACCGGTTAAACTAGAAGAGCACCAAATGTTCTTGAAGTCGTCGGGCAGAGCTCTTTTTTATGGTGCACGATTAATCCC
>DSCZ01000423.1 GCA_011048855.1 Desulfobacteraceae bacterium
CTCCTATTGTAAGGCTTAGAAAATTTTAAAACGCAAATCGAAGTAAAACATGAACCGTCAAAAAAGAATGACATCGCTTGCGGGAAATGGTGTTTGCTGGTTATAGGAGTGCGGTCCGCACAGGAGGATTCTATGAAATTTCTGAAAAAAGCCAGGTTGAATCGGCGCGATTTTCTGGAACCTTTCAGGCAGAGAGTCGAGGAGTTGCAGGGGATAATATCGGATGCCAACTCGGAGACTCTGGATATACGTAAAGCGGACCAGGAAATTTCAGACATCGTGCTCTTGCTTTTGAAAATCGAAGAGAGCCATATTGATGAGGATTGGATATCGAGCGTGATTCAAGGGTGGGTGAAGGATTTTAGAAAGGCCTATGATCTTGAATCAGCAATTGTTTCACAAAAAGCTCCCCCCGGGTTGATAGAAGAGCAGCAGATCCTTGAGTCAAGATGGGGAATGTTCCGATTCAGAATTATTCAATATCTTGAAGAGGATCTTGACCTCAGGGGGGCTATCGAAAAGTATATGCGGGCAATTCCTGGGCATGATCTTTCTTATCTGTGGAAACGGTTCTACCAGGATCACGGAATGCCGGTGCTTCCGTGGCCTTATTATGGACGGGATATTAAAAAAGCGCCGGATGGTACACATAGAATGGCAGGGAAGGGAATTGCTGTCTTGGCCGCCAAGTAGCGCCCGTCTGAAAAAACCATATGGCCATCCCTTCTTTCTCTGCCCACGCCTGGAAACACCATGTTCCGTTTTTTATCAACTTTCAAATACACTCAGAGGTACTTAAATTTGCAGGATTCCACAGCAACGCCTGGATTGAAACCCGTCCGAAAGCGAAGTCCCGATTAGTTTTTTATTGACAGGTTTTTTCTTGACCCTTGACACATCATGCCGCTCCCCTCATACTTAGAAGATGTGAGAATCTTATTATTTGATCGCTGTCCGGTTAAAACGTCCGAAAATCCGAGATCGAAATGCCTTCGACCAGGGACATTTGAATGTCTGCCTTATCAAAACGGGAATTTAATTTTGAAGGAGGAGAATTATGCATACAACGGCAATAAAGCGGAAAATACCGAATATCGCTTTTGCGATGTGCTTTGCGCTTTTAATGATAATGACCGGCTGCGGCGACAAAGAGCCTCGGAATGTTCAGATTACCC
This sequence comes from Desulfobacteraceae bacterium, assembly GCA_011048855.1. The sequence goes on from DSCZ01000423.1 coordinate 1,176, forward strand.
CGGAATCCACCAGCGTTCAGGAAGGGGAATCGGTGCGATTTGAGGCTGCAGCATTTAATAAAGCCGGTGAAAGGCTGGAGGACGCAACCATTTCGTGGCGCGTGGAAGGCGATGCAGGCACCATGGATTCCGCAGGGACTTTCACCGCCGTTAAGGAAGGTGAAGCCAGGGTGACGGCTTCCACGGGAGACGTTGTCGGGCACGCTTCTGTGACCGTAACACCTCTGCCACCAAAACTGGCACGCATCCGGATCGATCCCGGGAAGGCCTCGGCGAAAGTCGGTGATTCGTTGAAATTGAAAGCAGTCGGCGTTTCAGAGAAAGATCAGGAAATGCCCGATATAGACATTGAGTGGAGGCTGGAAGGGGAATCGGTCTCCATGCCTGGGCCGGGATCCTTCAAGGCAGTGAAACCGGGGGAGGCAAAGGTTATCGCCCAAAGCGGAGAATTCTCGGCCACGGCGACGATAGAGGTGCTCCCGCCTGCGGTAAAGGCCATCCATATTGATGCAGAGCGCGAAAAGGCGCTTCCAGGGAGCATAATAGCGATGACGGTAACAGCTTTATCCGAGGCTGAAAGCCCGGCTTCCTACGCCACGGTAAATGTGAGCTCAACCAGGGAAGATGTGGCTCTTTCGAAAAACACCCTTTCCCTCGATGAATCGGGCAGAGGGGTGCTGGAAGTGCATCTGCCCTCAGAGCCGGCTGAATTCAATGTGGTTTTCGAGAGCGGAGATGCCCTGTTCAACCTGAGTTTTGAAGCAACCCGCATCGTCCGTATCGAAATTGAGCCTGATGCTGCGCCTTTTGAAGCAGGGCAGAGCGTGGAATTTGAGGCTGTTGGGTATGACGCCTATGGGAACAAAACCCCTGTCGAAGTTGAATGGTCAATCACCGGAGAGACTGCGGGCATTGATCAAAACGGGAAAGCGGTTATGAGAAAACCGGGTGATGGAGTGGTGCTGGCTTCGTATAAGAATATATCGGCCGGGCTGCCTTTCTCTGTAGAAGCCGGGGCTCCAGTGGAAGTGAAAGTCTCTCCCTCCGAAGTAAGCCTTCAGTCCGGAAATTCCATCAGTTTCGGGGCGGAATGCTACAATCGGTATGGGTACCCGCTGCCGGCCAAGGTTACATGGAGGGTGGAAGGAGATATCGGCTCTGTGTCTGATGATGGATTTTTTCAAGCACGGAGGGCAGGGGAGGGTCGAATTATCGGAGAGAGCGGAGATGCTTCCGGGATGGCTGATGTTCGTGTTGAACACGGCCCCTTGGCTTCCGTGGTTATAGATATTTCCAAAACAGTCATTACAGCAGGAGAAACGATTGATCTAAAAGCCTACGGTGTGGATGCCCATGACAATCGCTTCGAGATTGCTCCCGAGTGGTTTCTCAGCAAGTCCCTCGGGACAATGGACAAGGAGTCGGGAACCTTTACCGCAAGGTATGCCGGTGAGGGAGAGATACGAGTCCTGGCGGACGGGGCCGGCGATGCCTGTACCATTGAAGTAGTTCCGGCGGAGTTGGTTCGACTGGAAGTGTTTCCTTCAAGGATGGATCTCCTGGCAGGTGAAACGGTCGCTTTCGAGGTACGGGGATACGACAGGTTCGGGAATCGCGTAGAAATGGAACCTCAGTTTTTGCTGGCGGATGATCTCGGCCGGCTGGAAGAAGACGGCTTTTTTGAAGCACGCAAGGCGGGCACCACCACGGTAACCGCCGTGGTCGGCGATTTGGAAGTTAAGGCTACGGTGACGGTTGAGCCTTCCGATCTGGCGAGTGTTACCATGGATCCATCGGAGGATTTGACATTGCACGCAGGCGAAAGCCGGCAGCTCACCGCCCGGGGCTACGATGAATTCGGAAACGTTGTTTCATCTGGGACACACTGGGCGGTGTTACCTGATCTGGGTGAGATGAGTGCGCAGGGAAGTTTTCTCGCGAAGAAAACAGGTAAAGGGGCTGTTACAGCGACTATAACCCAGAAGCGAACGGGAATTCAGTTGGCGGGTGTCGTCTCACTGACCGTTGATCCTGGACCGACCGCCCGTATCGAGATCGTTCCCGACAGCCTGGTGATCGAGGCTGGGGAAGAGTGCGATTTCTCCGCTACAGCCTATGACGAGTTCGGAAACCCTACCGGCTCCCCGGTACAATGGTCCATTGTAGGTACAGCGGGTTCTGTTGACGAGAAAGGGGTTTTCAGGGCGCGGCAGGCAAAAGAAACCAAAGTACGCGCGAGTGCAGACGGTGTATTCGCTCTGGCCGAGGTTGAGGTGGTGCCTTCCGAGGTGGTTTATCTCAAGATAGTTCCCTCCGATATTTCCCTGGAAGCGGGTTCGTCCACCAGCCTCCATGTCATAGGGGAAGATAAGCTGGGAAATCCAGTGGATACTGAAGCGTCCTGGAGCCTCACTGATCCCGAACTGGGACATATCAGCGAGGATGGTACGTTGACCGGAATGAAGGCCGGCGAAGGCATGGTGCTGGCGACCTCACGGAATCTGCTGGACAGAGCCTCCCTTGTCGTTAAAAAGAGCGGGCTTGCCTCCATACAGGTGCTGCCTTCGTCCGTGAAGCTGAAGGCAGGCGATAAAATTCAATTTGAGGCTAACGGAACGGATGCAGGAGGCAATGATCTGAAGATATCCCCTGCCTGGTCGGTCAGAGGTAATGTGGGGGTTATTGATGAAGAGGGGAAGTTTGAAGGCCGTACAAAAGGATCGGGTGTGATCCTTTCAAGTGTGGGAAACTTGAGCGTGGAGGCGCGTGTGGAGGTGTTTCCCGGTGACCCCGCCGAAATCATGGTTGAGCCCGATTCATTGGATCTTTCAGCAGGTGAATCCCAGAAACTTATGGTTCAGGTGAAGGACGGATTCGGCAATCTTCTGGAGGATGCTTCCTACGCCTGGAGCCTGTCATCCGATCTGGGGACCATGGAGGAGGGTGATTTGTTCTATGCTCATACCACAGGCCGGTGCGAGCTGAAAATCACTTGCGGCGATGTTTCCACGGAATTGCCGGTTATGGTTCATCCGGGCCCTCTCAGCCGCATCCGGGTGCTGCCTGAATCCCTGGAAACACAGGCCGGTGACAGGACAACCCTCAAGGCGGAGGGGTTCGACATTCACGGAAACGAAATTTCGATCGAGCCCGTGTGGAGTGTTACCGGGGGGTTGGGTGTTTTTCCCGAACCAGGCGTGTTCGAATCAAGGCGGACCGGCAGGGGCTTTATTTGTGCGTCAGTGGATGCCGTGGTGGGCACATTGGACATCGTGGTGAATCCCGGGCCGGTGACAAAGATCGAGGTGCAGCCTCGAAATATACAGATGGAGGCAGGAAGTGAATTTGACTTTTCGGCTGAGGCTTATGATGCGCTCGGTAACAAGGTTCCTTTAGAATACGAATGGAGCGTAGGGGAACCTGATAAAGCCTCTATTTCTCCCGGGGGAACATTTTCTTCCCGTACTTCCCATCGCGCGGAGGTGTTTGCAGACTCAGGTGCTGTAAAGGGACGCGCAGAGGTGGAAGTCGTTGCAGCCGAGCCGGTGGAGATTCAAGCTCGGCCTCTCATGGTTTCCGTGAAAGCAGGGGAACGGGAGAGTGTGTCGGTTTTCGGGCTCGATCGATTCGGAAACAAAACAGCCGTGGACGTGGTGATGAGCGTGGATCCCGAGCGACTCGGCCGTTTCATTGACGGCACGGTGTTCGAGGGCGGAGGCGCCGGTGAAGGCTCTATCGATGTCAGATCCGGAGACCTTCGTTGCAGCGTGCCGGTGAAGATATCGACGGGGCCGTTGGTTCGCATCGAGATCCGTCTGCCCGGGGACGATATCCGGGCGGCGGAAACCTATGATTTTGTCGCTGTGGGTTTCGACATCGGAGGGAACGAAGTTCCCGTGGAGCCGAAATGGGCGGTCTCTGACGATGTCGGATCCATCGAGGTGGCCTCCGGGCGTTTTTATGCCCGGAAAACGGGAAAAGGTGTGGTGACAGCTCGATCGGGGGATGTGGCCGCTTTCCGGTGGGTTGAGGTTAAGGCGGGCAAACTTTACAGTTTATTCGTTTCCCCAAACCCTGAAGCTTTAAACTCAGGGGAAGTTGGTGAATTCTCGATCGATGGCGTGGATGTTGAGGACAACCTGGTGGACATAGCCCGGGATGCCGCCCAGTGGGAGGTTGTCGGTAGAATCGGATATTTCCAGGATCCGGGCGTATTTGTGGCGACCAGGATGGGTCGGGGCAAGGTCACCGCTGCTGTCGGAGATTTGATCGGGCAGGCCTATGTCAGCGTGGAACCCGGCGTACCTGATCCGGAAAACTCAAGAGTGCGCCTGACCTATCCCGTTCTTGCCGCGGATGGGGCGTCTACATCCGACATTATTGTTGTTATTCGAGATAAACACTACAATCCTGTGCCTGGAGTTGGTGTGAAACTGATTTCGGACAGGCAGGTTGATAGCATCCTTCAACCCGAACCGACCGACAAGGGAGGCATGTCCCGTGGAAGTATCTGTTCCGATGAGCCGGGGAGTTCGACCATCACGGCTTTGGTGGGCGGGGCCGCGATCCCGGTTCGGGCACAGGTTTTTTTCGAATAGGCGGCATGATGGAAGACCTGGGTGAACGGCCGGGTCCAATTATATTCCTTCGACGGGTTCGTGCGGCGTAATTTCTTTGAAACCACGCATTATCAGTAGCCGCTGAGCTCGCCGAAGGTTTTTTTTCAAATGCCTTCCGACTGTTGTTCATTCTCCAAACTTGAGAGTTCTGGTGGCGATGGCTTGACAGGTTCGGAGTATATTATAATAAAAAGTTCGGGGTCGGCTGGAAAGACCGTGACAGGGATTTCTGGGAAAAATTCCAGGGATGGCAATAAAGCGGCTTCCGGCGAATGCCCATCCGGAAGTGCCATATGGAAACTGCCATAACGGCAGGCCTCGACGGACGAGTCATGGTTTGTGTTTTTTGGGCTGTTGCGGGGAAAATCCTTAATACGGGAGTGGTCGGTGTGCATCGATCAGACAGGCATTATGTCGGCTTGGATTCTTCAGGTTCTGAAGGCCTCGGTCGAATCCTGCCGTCTTCCATTTCATAAATAAGGTCGAATACATCCAGCGCCCTGTGATCATGGGTGACGACAATGACCGCCCCGTTCTGTTCATGGGCGACTTTGCCGAAAAGCTCCATTACCTGCCTTCCTCTGACGCTGTCGAGCGCCGCGGTCGGTTCGTCCGCCAGGATCAGGCTCGGTCGGTTCGCAAGAGCTCTTGCCACGGCAACTCTTTGTTGTTGACCGCCTGACAACATTGAAGGCAGGCTCTCCGCCCGGTCCGACATCCCGAGGTATTCCAGGAGTTCCATCGCCTTCTTTTTGGCTTTTCTGCCCGGTATCCCGTTCAATTCAAGAGCCACCCGAACGTTTTCGCATGCGGATAGAAACGGGATCAGGTTGGATTTTTGAAACACAAAACCGATGTGGTTACGGCGAAAAGTGGTAAGATTAAGCAAAGCATCCGGGCCATCCAGAACCGGGGTACCGTTGATGATGACTTTGCCGGAAGTGGGCGGGTTGATGAGTCCTACAGCTGTAAGCAGCGTGGATTTGCCGGAACCGCTCGGCCCCAGCAGAGCTACCACCTCCCCCTTGCTTACGCTCAGATCCACATCGCGCATGGCGATGACCTCGGTATTTTCCTTCCCGTAAATTTTTGTAAGTTTTTGAGTTTCGACGGCTATTGCTTTGTCTGTCATATCGTTATCCGGCCAGTGCCTCATTCGGGTTTACTTTTACCGCCCTGTATATCCCCAGGATACTGGATGCTACGGAGATTCCCAGAACAACGAGGGCCAGCAGGAACAAATCATTATCCAATAAAATGACGCGGCGTGGAAATTGAGGAAAAATCTTTTGGCCTGCCAGATATGCTATCCCATACCCGGTGACAGCGAGGAAAAGAGCTTGTTGCAGAATCATGGACAGGATTACCCGGTTGGGTGCACCGATTAACTTCAAGAGAGCTATTTCGTGTATCTTTTCAAGTGTGAGGGTATAGAGGATCAGGGCCATGATAATTGCGGAGATCAATGCAAGCAATGCGGTGAAAAACCCGATTTGTTTCCTGGCCATTTCCACCATGCCCTTGAGCATCAGCTGTCTCTGGCCCTCAGCCGTGTAAACGGAAACATCGCTCCAGCCTGACAGCACCGATGAAACAGCCGAAAGTTCGAAGGAGGGTTTGAGGGTGGCGATAACGGCACTGATAGCGGGCGGGCCGAGTGCGGGAATGGACGTCGACGGCCCGAGGGCCTTTTCAAGCAGAGAGGGCTGCGTTTGCCCTATATCGGCTTTCGCTCCCCTTTCAAAACGCGAGGCGCGTTCCAGGCGAACTGCTTCGCCCGGCGCATCGAATTGAATGAGCTGAGCGTCATCCACTGTGAAGAACGCCAGGCCGTCGCCTCCGGAAGAAATCATGCCCTTTGTAATGCCGACGACGCTGTACGTTTCTTTGCCGAGACGCAATTTTTCTCCGAGCGGTATGCCCAGCTTCTCGTCTGCGACCATTTCATAATGGGTTTGAGCCAGTGGCCTGCCGGCTGTGAGAGGCAGCCATTCCCCCTTGTCGATAGGCCAGCTTAACCCGACGACGCCGATTCGCAAGGGTTTTCCGTGATACTCGCGCTGGATCATATGATAGACGAATTCCCTGACATTGGTAACGCCGGGGACGACGGCCACACGATCGAGAAGATTTCTTGGAACCCGGGACACTTCGGCGAAAGGCCCCCTCGTATTTTTCTGTACCACCCATATGTCGGCTCCAAGGTTGTCTATAAGAAGTGTGGCATCCTCGATCAGGCCTCGATAAATGCCCACCATTCCCATGACCATCATCAGGAGCATCCCGATTCCGACACCTGTCAGTGCAAATCGTCCGAGATTGTGACGGATATCCTTAACGGCCAGGTTCATCTGTCACTTCCACCTTTCTCCCCGCGGAAATGTCTTTTGAACCCGGAGAGGTAATCACCGTTTCTCCCGGCTCGAGTCCTTCGACGATTTCCACTTCTTCCTTACCACGCAGCCCGACTTTAACAGGGCGCCAAACCGCCCGACCCTTCTCTTCCACCAACACTCCCTTTTCCCCTTCTTTTATGAGGATGGCGTTCGAAGGTAGAAGGACGGCATCCGTTTTGTGCGCCGTTTGGATGAACACCTCCGCCCGCTGCCCTACGGCCCAATTTTCAGGTAAACGATCAGGCTTGACATCTACGATGAACTGGCGGGTTTCTCTGTCCGTTTCACGGCCCAGGCGCACCACTACCCCGCTATAAGGACGGTTCGGTTCGGAACGAAAAACGACACGCGCGTTCTGGCCGGGTGCGAGCTTGTTCATTTCCGTTTCATCGACCCATGCACTAATCCATAGCTCGGTTGTGGAGATAAGCAGAAAGATGGGTGTGCCTGGAACCACTATGTCTCCGGGTTCTCTATCCCGGCGGACAATAAGCCCGCTTAAGGGTGCTGTTATCACGGTATCCGCGAGCCGGGCTTGTTGATAGTCGAGTGTGTTCCGGGCTTGAATCAATTTTTTCTTTGCCTCCATAACGGCGGCCCTTGCTTTATTATGTTCCGCCTCCGCCACATTTAGAGACTGTGCACTCCTTTCCATCTCGGTTGATGATATGGATCTGCTGGTATAGAGTTGCTGAATGCGCCGGTGATCCACCTTTACCTGGTTAAGAACTGCCTGGGTGCGAACTGCGTCGGCTTCCGCCCTGTCAAGAGAGGCCTCTGCAGCGGCGAGGGCCGAGCGGGCGATTTCAACCTGCTGTTTGAGTTCACTGTCATCCAGCCGGAGCAGGACCTGCCCTTCCTGAACTTCATCTGCCTGGTCGACCAGCAATTCCGATATTCTCCCGGCGATTTTCGAACTGACAGTCATTTGAACACGGGACTCTAACGTGCCCGTACCCATGACCTCCGCGGTTATTTCCCCCCGTTTGACCGAATGACCGTTGACGGAAACAGGTGAAAATCGAATCCAGTATACAACCAGGGCGACAACCGCGATGAGCAGAATGTATTTGCCCCAATGAATTATTTTTCTCAGAGCTGTCCCTTTTGGCATGGTGAACCCTCGTGGTTGTGCATTTACAGGGAGGTTTATCTCCCCATCAGATCGGGTAATTATCCATCTTGGGGGTTTTTACCTATTTTACCATACAAAGTTACTAAAAAGCATGATAAAGAATATCGAGTGAGATGTCTTTGACTTAAGTCAATGCCCTTGTACGGATATTTGAGTACTGTATATGAGGAATTAGGCCCATGGAAGAGAGTTCCTGGCGGTGGATCAGGGGAAAAAATTCATTAAATTATCGGATAGTATGAGCCAAAAATTTCATTTTGGCACTCCAGGGACGAAAGGTGGAAATACCGGATGGGACAGAACCACCTTTAACGATGCCGTAAAAGGCTTGTGCAAGGAGGAATTGCAATGCGTATGAGAAAAATAAAGGAAAAGGTCTACTGGCTTGGGGCGATCGATTGGGAACGGAGGCTTTTTGATTCTCTTATACCTCTTCCCGACGGCACCTCATATAATGCTTATCTGATCGAGGGGAGCGAAAAAACCGCCTTGCTGGACACTGTCGATCCCCCGATGGCGGACCAATTGATGAAGCAAATTGCCGACGTTTCCAGAATAGACTACATTGTCTCGCATCATGCCGAACAGGACCATTCCGGCATCATCCCGTGGGTGCTCGAAAAGTTCCCGGCAGCGAAAGTCGTGGCTACAGACAAGGCCAAAGGAATGCTGGTTGACTTGCTGAAGATATCCGAAGACACCTTCATAACCGTGAAGGACGGGGAGACGATCTCTCTGGGCGACCGTACACTGGAATTCATTTATACCCCGTGGGTTCATTGGCCGGAAACCATGGTGACGTATCTTCGAGAAGACCGGATCCTTTTCAGCTGCGATTTCTACGGCTCGCATATTGCGACTTCCGACCTTTATGTAACGGATCAGGGGCGGGTCCATGAAGCGGCGAAGCGCTATTTCGCCGAAATAATGATGCCGTTTCGAAACGTAATCGCAAAGAACATCGAGAAGCTCAAAGACTACGACATTCAGATGATCGCTCCCAGCCACGGGCAGATTTTTGATGAGCCGAAATGGATCATGGATGCCTACGTGGATTGGGTGACAGGCGTACCTCGAAACCGGGTCGTGGTTCCATATGTATCGATGCATGGGAGCACTAAACAGATGGTGGACCATCTTGCATCTTCCCTCGTGGAAAAAGGCGTAGGCGTCGAGCTGTTTTCCCTCCCGGTGACGGATATCGGGAAACTAGCAATGGCCCTTGTGGATGCGGCAACAGTTGTTGTCGGTACGCCCACGGTGCTGGCGGGACCTCACCCCCTTGCCGCTTATGCAACATTACTTGCCAACGCATTGAGACCCAAGGTAAAGTTCCTATCGATCATTGGTTCCTATGGATGGGGGGGTAAGACCATCGAGATCCTGGCAGGCATGATTACCAATTTGAAAGTTGAGGTGCTGGATCCTGTTTTGTGCAAGGGTCTGCCCTCGCCCGATGATTTAAATTCGCTTGATCAACTGGCTCACAGCATTGCAAACAGGCACAAAGATTTGAAACTCTAGGAGGCTGAATGGAATCCTGTGTTATTCAAAATGACGGGTCGTACGCTTTAACTTTGGAATTTGCATCCGGCATGGTCAGTCCGTCGACTCTGGAAGCCGTTAACCAAATTGTTTAAGCTGAAGGTGCCAGGGTGCATCTGACTACTTCTCAGAAACTCATGATACTTGATCTTTCGGAGGAATCGGCCCGGCAGGCTCTGGAACTTCTAAAGGCGGTGGGGGCGAGGTTCAAATTTCCGAAGCAGGTTTACCAGCCGAGAGTCTGCGTGGGGTCTAGATACTGCAAGCTGGGGCTTGTGGACACCATCTCCTTCGGTGACCGGACTGGAACCTGAAAATTGGCCTGTTCGTCAGGCCTCTGACGCCTGGGATGCGAGGTTTTGCCCGCAAAAGCGGCAGATCGATGAATCCTGCTCTATGGATTCACCGCAATAAGGGCATTTTTTCATCCCTTCGGCTGAAAGCCGTTTTTCGATCGCGGCGGGGTTGGTTTTTATCAGTAGTGAATGGGGTAGCGCAATGATCAATATCGCGGCGCCGTAGAGCCACCATAATCCAAAAGACCTGCCTTTGCGTTTCGCGATATAAGCAGGAATGAGCCCCAGCAGAACCGGCAGAATGAATACTTCCATGTGTACCTCCGTTTGTTGAAGTGTAAGCTTTGGTGGCCATATTGCCGCATTTTGGGCAGATGATCAAGCCGTCGGTTGCATTTCTATCGCAGCCGGCCTTCGGCTGCCGGAATCTCTCCTGGGATTTCTCCTTGTCAAACGGCTGTCTTTCTTTTAATGTAAATGTCACTCCTGCTTTTTGGCAATAATTCCCCCCATGGAGGAAAAAATGCTGTTCATCGAAGATCTCGAAGTGGAACTGGACGGCAAGATTCTCCTGAAGCATATCGACCTTGAGATAAAACCGGGAGAGACTCACATTCTTTTCGGTCCAAACGGATCGGGAAAGACGTCCCTGTTGATGACAATTATGGGATACCCCCAGTACAGGATTACGAACGGAAGGATCGTGTTCAAGGGTGTCGACATAACACATGCGCCGATCAACGAACGTGCTCAACTCGGCATAGGGATGTCCTATCAGCGGCCCCCGACGATCAACGGGTTGAAAACGAGGCAGATGGTGCAGATCTGCGGAGGAGATGTGGATGTCGACTCTCTGGCTGAAAGGGTTGACTTCGAAGGCTTTCTGGATCGGGACCTGAACGCGGGTTTTTCCGGAGGTGAGATTAAACGGTCCGAACTTCTCCAGCTCCTCGCCCAAAATCCTGATTTGATGTTATTTGACGAACCTGAATCCGGAGTTGACCTGGAAAACATTGCTCTTGTCGGAAAGACGATAGCGATGCTTCTCCAAAAAGACGGGGAGCCTGAGCCGGCCAAGCCCAGAATTCAGATCAAGCGGGAACGGACGAAGATGGGCCTGATCATAACCCATACCGGCTACATCCTCGACTACTTGACCGCCGACAAGGGCCAGGTCCTGTACGACGGCCGCCTGAGCTGCGTTACCAACCCTCGTGAAATTCTCACCTGCATTGGCCAGACAGGATACCGGGAGTGTGTACGATGCATTTCAGAGATGAACTGAAACGCAGGGCTGAAGCCGCAAGAGACAAACCGGCGCTGATTGGAGACGACGTCGATCTGGGCTCGTTCGCGAAAGAAGCGGCGTCTCACGAATATGTCCCCGCAGGGTCGCTCGACAGCCTTCCCGAAGATGATAGAAATCAGCTGATCATGGCCGGCACGGATCCTTCCACTAAAGGCCGGGGGGCTACCTTTCTACAAAAAGACGACTCTGTGATTCACTGCTCCAGCACACAGAAGGGCATAGAAGTCATCCCGATAGGGAAAGCCCTGGAAGAGCACCCATGGGTGTCGGATTATTACTGGAAGCTGGTATCGGTCGACGCCGATAAATATACCGCGGCAACCGAACTGGATCTGCACGGGGGCTATGTAATAAGGGCGCTTCCGGGAGCCCGGGCGATTTACCCGCTTCAGGCCTGCCTTTACATGGGCCGGGAAGGTTTCCAGCAGACGGTGCATAACCTGATCATCGCGGAGGAAGGTTCTGAGCTTCATATAATCAGCGGATGCGCCACTTCTCCTCATCTCAAAAGCGGCGCGCACGTGGGAGTCACCGAATATTATATAAAAAAGAACGCCAGGGTCACCTTTACGATGATCCACAACTGGGCGGAGGGCATGATTGTCAGGCCCCGCTCCGCGGCAGTCGTTGAAGAAGGCGGCCTGTTCATCAATAACTACATCTGCATGAAGCCTGCAAAATCGCTTCAAATGTACCCGGTGACCCACCTTTTGGGCGAGGGGGCCGTGGCGCGGTTTTACAGTATCATAGCCGGAAGTCCGGGTTCAGTATATGACGCGGGAGGCCGTATATTTTTGAAGAAACCCGGAAACAGGGCCGAAATCGTCTCCCGCGCTATCACGAACGGTGGGAGGATAATTGCACGCGGACATCTTATAGGGGAAGTCGAGGAGATCAAGGCGCACCTGGAATGTAAGGGGCTTATTTTAAACGGAGGGGTCATCCATGCGATTCCGGAGCTGGAAGGCCATGCAGACGGTGTCGAGATGAGCCACGAAGCCGCTGTCGGTAAAATCGCACAGGAAGAGATCAATTATCTTATGTCACGAGGGCTTTCCGAGGATGAATCTGTCTCAACGATCGTGCGCGGTTTTTTGAACGTGGATATTCCGGGCCTGCCCGCTCCGCTTAAGGCTGAAATTGACCGGGCGGTGGAAAGAAGCGACAGGGATGTGATGTAACAACATTCAAAAAGGAATCAGAACGGGATGCCGGAGAAAAAACCGGCAAGAAAACGCATCGGCCCGATCAGAACGCGGCTCAATATGCCGGTGTGGGCAAAGTTGTCCAGCATGATTATTCCTATGAGGAGGAACGGGCCGTAACGCCCGATTTCGCGGTATTTGATCGACGCTTTCAGAGGCAGAAGGTTTTCAAGGATATGAGAGCCGTCGAGCGGGGGGAGAGGGAGAAGATTGAACAGGCCGAGGCCCACGTTCATGAACAGCAGGTAGAACAGCGTTAACTGGTAAATTTCCGAGGGGAACATAAAAAACCGCAGGGTAAGCCCGGCGAGTGCTGCCAGCATAAGATTGGCGGCGGGTCCTGCGAGGCTCATGAAAACGATGTCTCTTCTCGGGTTCCTGAAATAGCGGGGATCCACCGGCACGGGTTTGGCCCAGCCGAAATTGAACAGGAACAGACAGAGGGCACCGAAAGGGTCGATGTGAGGCAAGGGATTCAACGTAAGCCTTCCCTTCATTTTGGCTGTAGGATCTCCGAAGAACAGTGCACTTCTACCGTGCGCGTATTCATGAAGGGTGATAGAAAAAAGAAGAACGGGTATTTTTATAATCCAGGTTGAAATATCCAAATTCATAGTTTTACCCTCGGGGTGGCGTTTTCCGCTGAGCGGCGGTCAATGCTGTTTTAATGAAGTCTATTAACAATTAATTCCCAACGCTGCAAGCCCTGAAGGTCGCATTCTGGAATAACGATCAGAATAAACCCGGAACATGGAGGGAACCGGAATGGATGAAAGAAAATCTGATTTCGCCGGGTCCTGGTACCCTGGGACTGAAAGTGAATGCATTCGAATGATTGAAGATTTTATCAGCGGTGCCGTTTCATGCCCTGATTCAGGTACATCGGTCGGTGGGATCGTACCTCATGCGGGCTGGCTGTTTTCCGGGCACATAGCCTGCAATGTGATTTCATGCATTCGAAAGACTTTCGATCCGGAGACATGGGTTGTTTTCGGACGTCATCTTCATCCTTCTGAGCCCTTTTATATCATGAAACAGGGAAAGTGGACAACACCGATCGGTGCACTTTCAATCGACGGTGCCCTGGCCGAGAGGGTAATCTCCAGTCATGAATTCAGGATTGAGACCGGGAAACGATATGCATCGGACAATACCATCGAGCTGCAGCTGCCTTTCATTAAATATTTCTCTCCCGATGCAATGATCCTTCCTGTTGGCGTGCCCCCTTCGCCTGCCGGCATCGATCTTGGCTCAGACATTGTGAAGGTGGCAAAAAGTATCGGCAGAAGAATTGCCGTCCTGGGTTCGACTGATTTGACTCATTATGGATACAACTACGGTTATGTTCCGAAAGGAGTGGGTCCTGCCGCCGTGGACTGGGTTGTAAAAGAAAACGACAGGCGCATGGTTGACTTGATTGTCGGGATGGATGCCTCTGGGGTACTGGACGAGGCCGCACGGAACCGCAATGCATGCTGCGCAGGAGCAGTTGCCGCCGCCGTTTCCGCGGTGGGTTCCCTCGGAGCTGCTGGAGGATCGGAGCTTATTTACGCCACAAGCTATGATAAACACAAGGACAGCAATTTTGTGGGTTACGTCGGGGTGGTATTTCATTTATAATACCTTCGATTCGTCATTTCGAGTAAATTTTTTTCAGAGTACCTTCGAGGTCGCTATTTAGTGGTTCGGTTTTTTAAAAGATTTACCGCATCTGAAAAATCAGTCGGTTCGGCGGGCATGAATCCCGGCCCGCGGAATCCATCTGGAGGAGACCCTTCGGCCAAGCGGGAATCGGATCCCTTTGTCGCGGAAAGGCGGCAGCATGGCGGGCGGATCGGTTCCCATCGTGAACGGATTAAACTGGACCTGCTGATCCATGATTTCAAGGTCCCCCTGGCGGTCATAGAGGCCGGTTTAAATTCACTTTTAGGCAGGCCGGACAAATACGGGTCTTTGACACCTGCCCAAAACCGCGTGATCGAGCGGGCAAGGAGGAACATTAAAGTCATACAGACCCTTGTAAACGATGCTCTGGAACTGGGCAGATCCGAGGCCGGTATTATTAACCCGGTTCGGTTTACATTGTCGCAACTGGTCGAACAGTCCATGGTGGAAATGTTCGACCTTGCCGATGGACACCTGTCCGAGGAAATTCGAGCCTGTACGGATCTCCAGGCAGTTAAGGAAATCCTGGAACAGCGGGGCATACAACTACACGTCGACGAAAACCTGTGGTGTGAAACTCTGTACCTTGACGAAGGTAAAATCAGGCAGATTTTGAGGAACCTTTTGACAAATGCATTGAAATACCGCAGGAACACGGTTGAGGTGCGACTCGAAAAACATGAGAGCATCCTTGAAATATCCGTCGCCGACGACGGAGAGGGAATCGCACCCATGTTTCACAAAAAAATATTTGAAAGTTATTTCCAGATGGATGCCAACGACATATGTTCCGTACGCGGTCATGGGCTGGGACTTGCCGGCGTTATGGTGCTTGTGGAGGATATGGGCTGCGATCTTTTTCTTGAAAGCGATGAAGGGAAGGGCGCCCGGTTTATTGTTCGGGTCCCACTCCCAAATGATGACTCGGCGGCGGGTTGATGGTCAAGTTTACATTATATTTTCAATGTCTTCCTTTTTAACGTGGTAGTTTTTATCAAAAACCTCCCAGAATTCCTTGTGGCTTTCTCTCCATCCTGAACCGAATTTTTTGTCGAAAAAAGGCTTGAGCCGTTTAAACCAGTTGCCATGTTTCTGGATGCCGTATTCCCTCGCTTTGAAAACATCGGCGAGATAAAAGGCGATGTCGCCTATTTTATCTTTCGGCACATAGCATTGGGCGCCCATTTCTATGGATTTAACGAGATTGTCCGGATTTAAAGCATGGGCAGTTAACATGACCGCCGGAATACCAAGTTCTCCGGTTTTCTGGAGTAATTCATACCCCCTGACCCCCATGATATCCAGAACCGCAGCATCGTATGAATATTTATCCAGAAATTTGCATGCTGTGTTGAAATCCGGGGCGCTGTCAATAAGACACATGTCCAGGAGCTCTTCAAGGGTTTCCAGAATGTCCTGCTCATCATCGACGATGAGGATCCTTTTGCCTTCGAGTATGTCGACCATAATTAAGACCTCCGTCCCGAAAAGGAAAAGGCGTGCCGGGTGGTAATCGTGTCCTTGGATCGGACACCCCGGTACACAGCGGAATGATGGGGGATATTACCCTGAGAGCGGGGGTCGAGTCAATACTTTAAAACGATTCCGGATCTCCGATATAAGGATTGATGGTTTCGTAAAAAGCTGGTTTATGCCGTTTGAGTTCGTTGGAAGTCGTCACCCCGTTGCAGAACGTGGTACAGGGGTTTTACAACGGAGCGATCGGCTGTTGACATGCAGGTCCGGTTTACGTAACGTAAAGAACCGTGTCTATGATATGACAGGCCGGAAGGCGGTTGTCGAAATGATTTTGCATACGGTCGATTTATATTTATTTTGTATAGGAGCGGAGAAATGAAAACAGCCGAAAAAGCACGGATCAGGCTCGAGCACTGGATCACCCATAACGATCATCATGAAAGTGAATACCAGGAATTTGCACGGGAGCTGGAAAATGCGGGGTTTACAACAGCCGCAGCGGAGGTGAAACGAATGATCGAGTTCAACGCCGGAAGCAACGATTGTCTGCGGAAGGCGCTTGAAGCTTTGCCGGCCGATTAGATTTTTTCGGCTGTATTGCGTTGAAAACGGAGGAAACAGGCATGTGTGAGGCTCATGCATATTTACTTGAAAACGGGGTTGAAAACCGGGTTCTTGAGAGTGTTGACCTGGTGGAATTGGAAGAGGATACAGTCAAGCTTACAAATATATTCGGCGAGCAAAAATCTTTGAAGGCGCGGCTCAAATCCTATAATAATTCCGAGGGTAAACTGATTTTCGAAGCAGTTTAAACTGCCTCCATAATGTTTTTAACAGGGGTATTTAGGTGAAGAGCCTGATTGAGAGGGCTGCCCGGGCGATTGTAGATCCCGGCCCTACGCTTGCGCTTACCGGAGCGGGCATATCCGTTGATTCCGGTATCCCGGATTTTCGTAGCGCGGGCGGGTTGTGGACTCGTTATGATCCTGGAGAGTATGCTACTATCGATGCTTTCCGCCGAGATCCTGAAAAAGTATGGGGCATGCTGAGAGAACTGGAAGAAATAGTTCTCGGGGCGGCACCGAACGCAGCCCACATCGGGCTTGGGGACCTCGAGCGGCTGGGATTTCTTCAATGTGTAATAACCCAGAATATCGACAATCTGCATCAGGCGGGCGGAAGTGTAGACGTGATTGAATACCATGGCAACGGCAGTACACTTTCCTGTTTGTCGTGCGGTTCTGTTTATCGGGGAGAAGAAAGGCGGGGTGTGTATCCTCCCAGGTGTTCCTGCGGGCAGATTTTGAAGCCCGATGTCGTAATGTTTGGTGAATCTATACCATTCGAAGCCCTGAACAGGTCCTTTGACCTGGCTTCAAAAGCTGCGGCGTTGCTGGTTATAGGTACCTCGGCTCTGGTATCTCCTGCGAACACGATTCCTTCTATAGCCAAAAGAAATGGTGCTGTTATAATCGAAATAAATAAAGAAAGGACCCATCTGACTGATTCAGTTACTGATATTTTTTTAGAGGGTAGTGCAAGCTTAATCGTCAGAGCACTTGTGGATAATGTGAAATTGATACACAGCGAAGCAGTCTGAAGGTACTTTTTTTCGAGTTCGACAGTTATATTCATATGACAGTGACATTTTTCACAGCAAAAATGAAATTAATTGCATGTTTAGATCGATTTTGCATGACAAGAAGAAAAAAAGATTTCAGAATCATAAATTAAATCCCTATTTTTCCTAAATAAAGTGGAGTTGGGCTTTGGCCATAAGAATAGACAGCGAAATCCTTGAGTCCGCTTGTAAAGATATTATCGAAACGATTCTTTTTGCTCTACCCGATTCCATGAAGGGCACCGTCTATCGAATCGGTTCCCCCCCGGCGTCGGTAGTCCGGCGTGTTACCTCCGGAGTCATCAGCGGGGACCGGTTGGAGATATCCTGGGGACTGCCCGAAGTTTCAGACTACAACCCACCGGGGAAGCCGTGGCTTTCATACCGGGACGAGCCGGGTCGGCCTCTTGAAGCCATGGCATGGTGTGTGGAAAAACAACGTAGCTGGACCGCCGGTGACCCTCAGAATGATATGCGCAGTGTTCGGCTCCAGGTGGAGGGCCGTGAAAGTGATTTCCATCATATGGAGCCTGTTCTAATCAGGAAAATGGACCTTTACGGAACCGAAACACCTGACATCGAGTACCCGAAAACTTTTTACAATGAGGTCATCTGGCAGGACAGCCCGTACGTTGTGGTTGCGGTGATAAAGATACATTTCAAACCCTACACGATAAAGATGGCCGGGCCTCAAACAAAGGTGATCAAGAAGCTTTCGCGGGCACTCGGCACCGAATTGCTTTCCTACCAGCTGAAACAGGAGTCCATGGAAGCCATGCAGCGTTTGTCCTGTGACAGGCTGGCCTCCTGCAATATTCTTGCGGATGCTCTCAGAAATGCCGTGGCAAAGACGGGCCTGATTTTTTCATTGATCAAGCTGGAATTGGGATTCCTGCGGGGTCAATGGGAACAGGCGCTGCTGAAGGGAACCGGCAAGGAGGGGATGCGGCGCGAAGCAATAGATACTCTGAACGAAGTGATCATGCAGATGGAAGAAGACACGGACAAACGTGAAAAGCTTATTGCGATGCACAACAGGCTGCTCGAGATTTCTTTGCCCACCGAGAAAGGGGAACAATGGGTGGATCGGCATATCCTGAAAGGCTGGGACGAAGTGCTTTCCCGCCATTCCGACGACATCCATAGCAAGGAAAAGGTACTCGAAGGTGTTGAAAGGCTCAAGCAATCGCTCAGAGCCGGCGCTGACCCGGCAACGATAGCCGCTTATACCGAAATCCCGGATCAACTCAAGATGCAGTGGGTCGAACTGATAACCAGGCAGCCCGACAGCCTCGACATGGAGTTGCTTGATCGTTTCATAGACGTGCTGGCCGACAGAAATCTTGCGCTGCCTTGCCAGGTGAAGGCACGCAAGAGTCTGAAGCATCTCAAGGCGCTTGCGGAAAGCATGTGCCAGCTTGAAAGCAACACCAACACCGTACTGCGGGAAGTTTTGAATGGAAATGGAAAGGGAGCCGTCTCTGCACCCCAATGTAACGCGTTGGGTTGAGGACGGCTTTTCTGCCTACCACTGAACAATCCACTTCCCATCTTCACTGTTATGTGATAGAAATCCTCTTTTAAAAATACCATAATGCGCCTGTAGCTCAGCTGGATAGAGCAGCGGACTTCTAATCCGCAGGTCGGGGGTCCGAGTCCTCCCAGGCGCACCATAAAATCAACAGGTTATGGCATATTGCCGCAACCTGTTTTTGTATGTGTAACGGATTTGTAACAAACTTAAATCGTAGCCGCCCATATTCCATTTCTTTACAGGTGCTGTTTTCCTTGAAAGTTCATCTTCTGGCATTCAGTGGTCTGCGTCTTTTCGTGACACCCCGGTAATTTTAGGGGTTCTTTGCAACTAGGAAACGAGAAAGGTTGAAAAGAAAATCCAAATGGTGCCACCGAGGGGATTTGAACCCTGTATTGAATTGTAACCATTTGAAAAAATTATAAAAAATTTTGGCTAGTGCTGGTTTGGTGCTGGAATGGATTTGAGCCGGTGTTTTAAAACCTGAATCCAGCGTTGACAGAATACTGGATATCATTGCTACTTTCCCTTGTTCAGTTTCCGCCTGAGAACATCCGAGCATCTGAAGGTGACGACACGCCGGCCGTCTAGCAAGAACTCGGTTCCGCTTGCAGGGTTCCTGCTTGGCAGCCTGTCGGAGTAAAAATGCTATTTATCCTGTACCTGCTGCCTGTCGGAGTCTGGGTTGGTCATCATAGTACAAGCCGGGAATCCCAAGCCCGTCAAAGGTGAAGGAAAAAAGTGGAATCGGTGAAACGTTCAGAGAGAGAAGCAATGGAATTTGGTACAATCTTTTTCCTTGACAAAGTTGCCCATCGGTGCAAATTTGTTTCCCAAAGGATAACAAAAATTCTGCAAACCAGTTGGGCTCTGCGATGGACTATCAGGTCGGTTTAGCCATAAAGGCTTTGCGCAAAGAAAGGTCCTTGACTATTCAATCTTTGGCCAATCGCAGTGGGTTGAGTAAGGGATATCTTTCCAGGGTAGAACGTGGGCTGAAGATTCCGCCAGTTTCTACATGCAGCCGGATTGCGCAGGCTTTGGGCGTGCAATTGTCCGATCTTTTTACCATGGAAGAATCGAGCCAGGATATTGTTCATGTGAAGCCCGAGCAGCGGAAAATCATAAGTCGCGAAGGCAACAGCATCGGCTACTATTATGAAGCCATGGCGCATCCCTTTGTCCACAAACTAATGGAACCCTTCCTGTTAACCTTCACTCCCCAACCTTCTTCCACCCACATGTTTACACACGACGGGGAGGAAATGATATATGTTCTTCAGGGTCGAATCCGTTTTTTGCATGGTGATCAACACTTCATAGCAGAGGAAGGCGACACCCTGTATTTCGATGCCACCATACCCCACCGGGGTGAGTGTGTTGGAGAAAAAGAAGCTAAGGTTCTGATTGTTATGGGCAGTCGAAATCAGTTTGCGCTTTCTTAGATCTAAAATTAATTTATAAATGCGAAATAAATTATTTAAATCGTACCAAAAAACAAATAATTAATAGATAAAAACAATCTTAAAGTTAAAACCAATAAGAGTAAGCTTTA